>NZ_NFKG01000006.1:0-87107 GCF_002160275.1 Pseudoflavonifractor sp. An187
AGCTCGGAGATGTGTATAAGAGACAGATCGCACACCTGGATGGGCGTGTGAAGGACCTGCGGGGCCTGTTGGTGGGGCTGGAGTGTGTGCAGCGGGAACTGTCCTGGAAGCTGGCCCCGCTGCCCGATGCGTTGAACCTGGCCGCACACCAATGCCAGGGGGGCCCGGGGGAGTTTTTCACCCTGTGCGCCCACGGGGCCCAGAACCTGCGGGGCCGCACCTTTGCCCAAGTGTGGCAGCAGGCGGGGGAGGCCAGCCAGATGCGGCTGGAGCAGCTGGACGTGGAGTTGTTGGACGCCCTGGGGTCCGTGCTGGGCCAGTACGACGGGGAGAGCCAGCGCCAGGCGGTGGAGCACACCCGGGAGCAGCTGGAAGAGCAACTGGCCCAGGCTTGTGAGCAGCGGCGGCGGTTGGGCCGGGTATACGGCGCTCTGGGGGTGACGGCCGGGGCGGTTTTGATGATCTTATTCGTATAAGGAGACACCTAGGGATGAATGTGGACTTAATTTTTAAAATCGCTGCCATTGGCATTTTGGTGTCGGTGCTCAACCAGGTGCTGGCCCGGTCCGGGCGGGATGAGATGGCCACCATGACCACCCTGGTGGCTCTGGTGGTGGTGCTGATGATGGTGGTGCAGGAGATCAGCGCCCTCTTTGACCTGGTGAAGACCCTGTTTGACCTATGAGCCAGATGGTCATGGTGTCGGGGGGCGTGCTGGTGGCGGTGGTGTGCGGGGTGGTGGTGCGCAAGCAGGCCCCGGAGATCGCCCTGGTGCTCACCCTGTGTGCCGCCGTGGCCGTGTTGGTGGCGGTGTCTGGAGAGCTGGGGCTGATTGTGGGCTATATCCAACGGTTGGCCCAAGCGGGCGGCATTTCTCAGGAGCTCATCGCCCCGGTGATGAAGACTACAGGCATCGCCATGCTGTGCAAATTCACCGCGGACTTTTGCCGGGATGCCAAGGAAAACGGCCTGGCCAGCGCCGTGGAGCTGGCGGGGACGGTGTTGGGCCTGGTGGCGGCCATGCCCCTGCTCCAGGGGGTGCTGTCGCTGCTGGAAGAACTGCTGAGTTAGGAGGGGAGAGCATGCGGTGGATGTGGGCGCTGTGTCTGGCGCTGCTGCTGTGTGTGGTTCCGGCCCGGGCCGTCTCCACAGACCAGATACTGGAGGGCCAGGAGGACGCTCTGGGCATTGAGGAGATGGAGCGGGAGGCCGAACAGCAGGGGGGCAGCGCCGTCTATGGGGAGAGCCTGGACGAAGGGCTCCAGAGTCTCGTGGAGACGGGAAAGGGGGAGATGTTCGGCATCGTCCGGGCCGGGGTGCGTTCGGCCACCATCCTCTTTGTCATCCTCCTGCTGTGCGGACTGGCCCAGACGGTGTACGACGCCGGAGGGGGAAATGAGATTCCGGTGGTGTCCCTGGCGGGGGCCCTGGCGGTGACGGTGGCAGCGGTGGCGGACATGTCCTCCCTATTGGGGCTGGGGTGTACCGCCATGGAGCGCATGACCGCCTTTGCCACGGTGCTGCTGCCGGTGGTGGCGGGGGCCACCGCCGCCACCGGGGCCATTGCCGGGGCGGCGGCCCGTCAGATGGCGGCGGCGGGGTTTTCCAGCCTGTTGATGAACGTCATCCAGCGGGTGCTGCTGCCCATGGTCTACGGGTATGTGGCAGCCAGTGTGGCGTGGGCGGCTCTGGGCAATCCGGGGCTGAAGCAGATGGCCGGGTGGCTGAAATGGGTGGCCACCTCGGTGTTGGTGGTGCTGATGATGGTGTTTGTTGGATATTTATCCATGAGCGGGGTGGTGTCCGGGTCGGTGGATGCCATGTCCATGAAGGTGGCCAAGTTTGCCATCTCCGGGGCCATTCCGGTGGTGGGGGGCATTTTGTCCGACGCCTCGGAGACCATTTTGGCCTCGGCTGGGATATTGCGCAGCTCGGTGGGGGTGTTTGGCATGGTGACGATTTTGGGGATCTGCCTGGTGCCGGTGCTCCAGCTGCTGGTGCACTATCTGCTCTATAAGCTGGTGGCGGCCCTGGCGGCCACCATGGGCCAGAGCCGGGTGTGCGGACTGGTGGAGCAGATTGGCGGGGCCTTTGGTCTCATCATGGGGATGACCGGAGCCTGTGCGCTGTTGCTGTTGGTGACCCTGGTGTCCTCGGTATCGGCGGTGACCGGATGAGCGGCTGGATGGAGCAGTGGCTGCTGGGGGTGGCCTGTGCGTCCATTGTGATGGTGGTGTCCGGGGCCCTGGTGAAGGGGGGTGGCGGACAGCGGGTGTGCAAGCTGGTGGGCAGCCTGCTGCTGTTGCTGGTGACCCTGGGGCCCATGGTGGGCATGGAAGAAGAGGACTGGCAGGAGATGCTGCAATGGGATACTCGGGCCATGGAGGAGGCAGAGGAGGCGCTGATGGAACAAAATCAATTGCTGTATGAATCCATCATAGAGGAGGAAACCGGCGCATATATTTTGGACAAGGCGGAATCGCTGGGTGTGACGTGTCAGGTGGAGGTGGTGGTTGCATGGGATGACGAGATACCGCAGCCGTGGTCAGCCTGCTTAACAGGGACCTGGACCCAGGCGCAGAGAGATACCCTGGCGGAGATGATGCAGGCGGACCTGGGGATTCCCTATGAGCGCCAGAGCTTTGAGGTGATATCGGGGTGAAGTGGAATTGGAACATGCCCAATGGGGAGCAGTGGCGCAGCTGGCTGCGGCAATACAAGCTGGTGCTGATTCTGGCCGTGGTGGGGTTGGTGCTGGTGGCCTGGCCCACCCAGCGCAGCGCTACCTCGGGCCCGGACACCCAGGGCCAGGAGGCAGAGGAGGAGTCCTTCTCGGTGGAAGAGCTGGAACAGCGGCTGGCTCAGGCCATCTCCCGCATCCAAGGGGCGGGGGACGCCACGGTGCTCCTCTCCCTGGACCAGGGGGTGGAGCGGGTGCTGGCTGAGGACCGGGTGGAGGAGCAGGGAGAGAAGGAGAGCTCCCAGGAGCAGACCACGGTGATCTGCGACGGGGAGGATGGAGAGGAAGTGGTTGTGCTGACCCAGTATTACCCCAGTTTTCGAGGGGCGCTGGTGGTGTGCCCAGGCGGGGACGACCCCCAGGTGCAGCTGGCCATCACCCAGGCGGTGTCGGCCCTCACCGGGCTGGGCTCGGACCGGATTACCATATGTGCGGGCGACTGAATTCGATGTCATTTAGGAGGTAGAAGGATGAGCGTTTGGAAACGCAATGCAGTGGTGTTGGCCATCGTGCTGTTTGTGGGGGTGGCGGTGTATCTCAACTGGTCCTACAACAACCAACTCACCGGAGAGGGCAGCGGCACCGACGGCAGTGACGGCAAGGTGCTGGGTCAGACCACCCTGGTCAATGGCGTGGACGAGGAGCAGGATGGAGAGACGGCGGAGGGCCAGACGGAGGAGGAGACGGGCAGCGGCTACTTTGCCAGCGCCCGGCTCAACCGTCAGCAGGCCCGGGACAGCGCTCTGGAACTGTTGCAGGAGGCGGCAGCCGACGAGAAGGCGGACCAGAAGGTGGTGGATGAGGCCAACGCCTCCATCCAGACCATGGCCGACGACACCCTCTCGGAGGCCCAGGTGGAGAACCTGGTCACCGCCAAGGGATACGGAGACTGTGTGTGCTTCATTGGGGAGGACGGAGTCAACCTGGTGGTGTCCTCCACAGACCAGGGACTGAGCGAGACGGACATTGCGAAAATCGTGGAGATTGTGCGGGAAGAAACGGGACTCAGCGCAGATCAGATCAAGATCATTGAGGCCAAACCCTAGAAAAACAGGATTGTATTTTAGGCCTTGCGGTGGTATAATGTCTCCAGTTATCTGAAACCGGGCGGACGTTTAGCTGCCCTGAGAACGAAGAAGGAGCGTGAGGCAGTATGGCCGAAGGCAAGGAATATATCTCCCGCCAGGAAGAGCTGGGAAGCGTGAACATCTCTGAAGAGGTTCTGGCCGTCATCGCCGGGGCAGCAGCCATGGAAGTGGATGGCGTGAGTGCTCTGGGCACCACCCTGACCAACGACGTGGCGGCTCTGGTGACCCGCAAGAGCGTGGCCAAGGGCGTCCACCTGGAGGTGGAGGGCGAGGCCGTGATGGTGGATGTCACCATCCTGGTCAAGTATGGCTACGTGGTGCCCGAGGTGGCCAAGAACGTGCAGGACGCCATTCAGAACGCGGTGATGAACACCAGCGGCCTGGACGTGGCCGGGGTCAACGTCACCGTGTCCGGTGTGACCTTCCAGAAGTAAACAAAACAAGGCGGAGCCGCTGCGTGGGATGCGCAGCGGCTCTTTTGCGTTTTGCACAGGGAATCTGCGGGGAATGGGGCTGGGTTGCCCATTTGTCCAAATTCGTCGCAGGGAGCGGGAAAGGGGTTTTCTTTTCCCACCATTGCGTGTATAATCAATGTATATACACATTGGGGGAGTATACCCCTTTTAGATTAGGCGGCGGGTGAGCCGCGAAAGGATGAAGGTTCCATGACCAGAAAAACAGCCCGGGAAATTGCGATGCATCTCACCTTTGAGCTGGCGTTTTCCAACCTGAAGGCGGACCAGCTGCTGGAGCGGGAGCTGACGGAAGAGGCCTTTGCAGCCAGAGGCCAGGAGGAAGAGCTGTACGCCCAGTTCCCCGGCGAAGGGCTCAAAGAGTATATTGTCACCCTGGTGCGCGGGGTGGCCGACCACGGTGCCGAGCTGGACGGCTACATTGAGCGCCACGCCAAGGGTTGGCGGTTCTCCCGCATCGACCGGGTGGCGGCGGCCATCATGCGTTTGACCATGTACGAGATTTTGTACATGCCCGATGTGCCCAACAAGGTGGCCATCAACGAAGCAGTGGAAATTTCCAAGAAATACCTGGATGAGGACGTGGTGCGGTTTGTCAACGGCATCTTGGGCGCATTCGTCCGGGAGGAGTTTCCCCAGGAACAGGACTGACGAGAAGACAACGAGGGAGGGGACAAGGATGGCAGGAATGTGTTTGGGATTTGACACCAGCAACTATACCACGTCGGCGGCGGTGTTTGACGGCAGAGTGGGGGTAAACCACGGCCGTCTCCTGACGGTGCAAGAGGGCTCCCTGGGTCTGCGTCAGAGCGAGGCGGTGTTTCAGCACGTCAAGCGTCTGCACCTGATGACCGAGGCGCTGCGGGCCGAAGGGGCCATCGGAGAAATCCGGGCCGTGGGCGCCTCCACCCAGCCCCGGGAAGTGGAGGGGTCTTATATGCCTTGCTTCCTGGTGGGCGAGGGACAGGGGCGGTCTTTGGCCGCCGCTCTGGGCGTGCCCTTCTATCCCTGTTCCCATCAGCAGGGCCACATTGCGGCGGCTGCCTGGTCGGCGGGGCGGGAGGACCTGATGGACCAGCCCCACCTGGCCTGGCACCTGTCCGGCGGCACCACCGAGCTGTTGGTGGTGCACCCCCACGGGCACACCGTCCAAGCCGAGCTCATCGGCGGCACCTCGGACATCTCCGCGGGCCAGCTGGTGGACCGCATCGGCGTCATGCTGGGCCTGGACTTCCCGGCAGGAAAGGCCATGGACGTGCTCAGCCGGGACTCCCAGGAGGAGAAGTACTTTGTGGTGAAGACCAAGGAGGGCTCCTTCTCCCTGTCCGGCATGGAGAATAAGATCAAGGGCATGGCAGAGGCCGGGGTAGCCCCCGCCGATGTGGCCCGATTTACCTTTGAGACCCTGGCCTCGGTGCTGGCCCGCACCACCGCCTGGGCCCAGAAAAAATACGGAAACCTGCCGGTGCTGTGTTCCGGCGGCGTGGCCTCCAACTCTCTGCTGCGCAGTCGCCTGGAGCCTCTGGGGGCCATCTTTGCCCCGCCCCAGTACTCCACGGACAACGCCCTGGGGGTGGCCATCCTGGCCCACCGGGCGGTGGAACGGGGGATTGAGCCGTGAGCGGCACCCAACTACCCGTCTATTCTGTCTCCCAGGTCAACGGGTATCTCAAGAAGCTGGTGGACGGCGACCCCCTGCTGCGGGGACTTTTGGTGCGGGGCGAGGTGTCCAACTACAAGTGCTACCCCTCCGGGCACCATTACTTTTCCCTCAAGGACGAGCAGGGGAGTATCCGCTGCGTCATGTTCCGGGGGGATGCGGCCCGGCTGCGCTTTAAACCCGTCAACGGCCTGTCGGTGATTGCCTACGGCCGGGTGTCCGTCTATCCCCGGGACGGCCAGTATCAGCTGTACTGTACCCAGCTGATGGAGGATGGGCGGGGAGCCCTGGACCGGGCCTTCGAGGAGCTGAAAAAGAAGCTGGAGGCCCAGGGCCTCTTTGACCCGGCCAAGAAGCAACCGTTGCCCGCCTATCCCGGGCGTATCGCCCTGGTGACTTCCCCGGCGGGGGCTGCAGTGCGGGATATGATTCGCATTCTGCGCCAGCGCTGGCCCCTGACCGAGGTGTTGGTGGTGCCGGTGCGGGTGCAGGGGGAGGGGGCGGCAGAGGAGATCGCCGCCGCCATCCACCAGGTGAACAATCGAGACGACATCGATCTCATCATCACCGGCCGAGGCGGTGGCTCCCGGGAGGACCTGTGGGCCTTCAACGAGGAGCCGGTGGCCTGGGCCATTGCCCTGTCCAACATCCCCGTCATCTCGGCGGTGGGCCATGAGCCGGATGTGACCATCTCCGACTATGTGGCGGACCTGCGGGCCTCCACACCCTCCAACGCCGCCGAATTGGCGGTGCCAGACCAGCAACAGGAGCGGCAGCGGCTGGAGGGGCTCACCCTCCGGCTGAGACAGGCCATGGAGGTCCAGCTGGACCGGGACCGGAAGGAACTGCGACGTCTGGAGCAGAGCCGGGTGCTGCGCAACCCCGTGGCGGTGGTGGACGACCAGCGCATGCGCTTGGACAGCGCACAGCGCCGACTGGCCATGGCCTTGGAGCGCACCCTGCGCCGGGGCCGAGTGGAGTTGGCGGGGCTGGCGGGCCGGGTGGACGCCATGAGCCCGCTGAAAGTGCTCAGCCGGGGCTATGCCATCGCCAAGGCAGAGGGGCGGGCCGTGACCACGGTGGAGCAGGTACAACCTGGCCAGGCCATGGACGTGCTGGTGGCAGATGGCGTGTACCACTGCCGGGTGGAAGAAAAGGAGGAACAGCAGTGGCGGTAAAGAAGAAGAGCTTTGAGGAATCCATGAAGCGGCTGGAGGAGATTGTCTCCCAGCTGGAGCGAGGCGAGTCCAGCCTGGACCAGTCGCTGAAACTGTTTGAAGAGGGGACCGGTCTGGCCGCCCACTGCACCCAGATGCTGGACCAGGCCGAGCAGAAGGTCCGCCTTCTGCTGGGCGGAGAGGCCCAGGAGGAGGTCCCCTTCCAGGAAGGAGAACAAAACGATGGACTATGAGGCACAATATGAGCAGGCCCGCCAGATGGCGGAGCAGGCCCTGAAAGAGAGCCTTTTGGATATGGGCCCCCACCAGGAGCTGTTGCAGGCTATGCGGTACAGCCTGTTGGCCGGGGGCAAGCGGATTCGTCCGGTGCTGGTGCTGAAGTTCTGTGAGGCCCTGTGCGGGTCCATGGAGCCCGCTGTGGACTACGCTGTGGCCGTGGAGATGCTCCACACCTATTCCCTCATCCACGACGACCTGCCCTGTATGGACAACGATGACCTGCGCCGGGGCAAGCCCACCTGCCACAAGGTGTACGGAGAGTGCACCGCTGTGCTGGCCGGTGATGCCCTCCAGGCGGAGGCCTTTTCCCGGCTGGCCACCTCCCGGCGCACCCAGCGTGTGGAGTCCAACGGCGAGGCCTGTGCCGTGCTGGCCCAGGCGGCGGGTGCCATCCAGGGCATCTGTGCCGGGCAGTACCTGGACATGAACGGGGACAACCAGACCGAGGAGCGGCTGAACCTGGTGCACAGCTGGAAGACGGCGGCCCTTCTCAAGGCCGCCTGTCTGCTGGGCCTGACGGCATCCCCGGTGGCCCCCACCATGGCACAGTGGAAGGCGGCCAAGGAGTACGCCCAGGGCCTGGGCATGGCGTTCCAGATTCGGGACGACATGCTGGACGAGGAGTCCACCACCCAGCAGCTGGGCAAGCCCGTGGGGTCTGACCGGGAGAACGGCAAGGTGACCTATGTGACCCTGTACGGCCTGGACTCCTGCCAGGAGCTGGTGCAGCGGTATACCCACCGGGCCAAGCTGGCGGTGCAGGAGGCGTTCCCGGACACAGGTGAGTTCCTCTGTGCTCTGGCGGATGCCCTGGCCAAGCGGGACCACTAAAAAGGGAGGTATACGCCATGATCTCACCCATCTTGTTTCTGGCTGTGGCCGCCTGGGCCATTGCCCAGGCGTTGAAGATGCTCATCTCCGTGGTGGTCTACCGCAAGGTGGACTGGAGCTACCTGTTCACCGGCGGCGGAATGCCCAGTTCCCACTCGGCTCTGGTGTGTGCCTGTGCCTCCGGCATCGGCATGACCGCCGGGTTTGACCAGCCGGTGTTTGCCCTGGCGGTGGTGGTGGCCTTTGTGGTGATGTACGACGCCGCCAACGTCCGCAAGGAGACGGGAGAGCAGGCCAAAATCCTCAACTACATCATGAAAAACTGGGATGAATACAAGCCCGAGCTGTTTGCCGAGGAGCTCAAGGAGCTCATCGGCCACACCCCGCTGCAAGTGGCAGCCGGGGCAGTTCTGGGTGTCGTCGTGGGGACAGCTGGAGCGTATTTTCTGCTGTAACCCCCATACAGGAAGGAGTGGAGCCGCGTGTTGCCTCAGCAATACAGCGAGATGACAGACCAACAGGCCAGACAGCTGTGCCAGCAGCTGCGGGTACAGATGATCCAGACGGTCTCCAAGACCGGGGGACACCTGGCCGCCAGTCTGGGCGTGGTGGAGATCTTGGTGGCGGTGCACCGGGTCTTTGACCTGGATGTGGACCGTCTGGTCTTTGACGTGGGCCACCAGTGCTACGCCCACAAGCTCCTCACCGGGCGGGGCTCGGCTATGAACACCCTGCGGAAGTTCGGTGGCCTGTCCGGCTTCCCCAAGCCCCACGAGAGCCGGGCGGACGCCTTCATCGCCGGCCACGCCTCCAACTCGGTGTCCGTGGCCCTGGGCATGGCCCGGGCCCGCACCGTCAACAAGGAAGACTACAGCGTGCTGGCCCTCATCGGGGACGGCGCGCTCACCGGTGGACTGGCCTTTGAGGGCCTGGCCGATGCGGGCAGCAGCGGCGAGCCCCTCATTGTTATTCTCAATGACAACGGCATGTCCATCACCAAGAGCGTGGGCGGCGTGGCCGCCCACCTGTCCCGCCAGCGCCTCAAGCCCCAGTACCTGCACCTGAAAAAGCTCTACCGCAGCGTCACTGGGAAAAATGCCGTGGGACAGGCTGTCTACAAAGTCACTCACCGGGCCAAGAAGATGGTGAAGGACGCCATCTTGGGCTACTCCATGTTTGAGGACATGGGCTTTACCTACCTGGGCCCTGTGGACGGCCACGACGTGAGCTACCTCACCCGGATGCTCCGCTACGCCAAAGAGCTCAATTGCCCGGTGTTGCTCCACGTCAAGACTGTAAAGGGGAAAGGCTATACACCGGCAGAACGCCAACCGGACCAGTTCCACGGGGTGGGCCCCTTTGACGTGGAGAAGGGGCTGGCGGTGTCCAAGGCAGGGGGCGCTAACTTCTCCTCGGTGTTTGGGGAGAGCATGTGCCAGCTGGCCGAGGAAAAACCGGAGCTGGTGGCCATCACGGCGGCCATGCGGCTGGGCACTGGCCTGGACGAGTTTGCCCGCCGCTATCCCCAGCGATTCTTTGACGTGGGCATCGCCGAGGGCCACGCGGTGGCCATGACCGGAGGTCTGGCCAAGCAGGGAGCCCTTCCGGTGTTTGCGGTGTACTCCACGTTTTTGCAGCGGGGCTATGACATGCTCATCCACGACATGGCCCTGCAAAATCTCCACGGCATCCTGGCCGTGGACCGGGCGGGCCTGGTGGGAGAGGACGGCGAGACCCACCACGGCGTGTTTGATGTGGGCTTTTTGTCCACGGTGCCCGGGATGCAGATTTTATGCCCTGCCAGCTTTGCCGAGCTGCGGGCCATGCTCCGCCATGCGGTGTGTGAGATGACCGGCCCGGTGGCCATTCGCTATCCCCGGGGCGGGGAAGGGCAGTGGACCCAGGTGGCCGGGGTGGACGGCACCACGGTGATTCAAGAGGGCACCGATGTGACCTTGGTGGCCTATGGCACTATGGTGGACCAGGTGCTCCAGGCCGCCCAGCTCTTGGAGCAGCGGGGGCACTCCGTAGCGGTGGTGAAGCTCAACAGCATTCGCCCCCTGGATATGGACCCCATCCGCCGCCTGTGTGAGCAAACCGGGCGGCTCATTGTAGCCGAGGAGTGCAACGACTCCGGCTGCGTGGGACGTACCATCATCTCGGAGCTGGCCTTGGCCGGGGTACCTGTGAAGGCGGCCCTGGTGAATCTGGGAGACCAGTTTGTGCCCCAGGGCTCGGTGGCCCAGCTGCGGGAGATGACCGGCATCGACGGGGCAGGAATTTGTCAAAAAGCAATGGAGGTGATCGCCAATGGCTAAAAAACGCTTGGATGTGCTGATGGTGGAGAAGGGGCTGGTGGAGAGCCGCCAAAAGGCCCAGGCCATCATCATGGCCGGACAGGTGTATTCTGGGGAGAAGCGCCTGGACAAGGCGGGGATGACCCTGGATGAGGATACGGCCCTGGAGGTGCGGGGCCAGACTCTGCGCTACGTCAGCCGGGGCGGGTTGAAGCTGGAGAAGGCGATGAAGCACTTCCCCATTGACCTTAAGGGCAAGACGGCGGCGGACATTGGCGCCTCCACCGGAGGCTTCACCGACTGTATGCTGCAAAACGGAGCGGCCAAGGTGTACGCCGTGGACGTGGGCTATGGCCAGTTGGCCTGGTCTCTGCGCAGCGACGAGCGGGTGGTGGTGCTGGAGCGCACCAATGCCCGGTACCTGTCTCATAACGAGATCCCTGACGTGCTGGACTTTGCCTCCATTGACGTCTCATTTATCTCTCTGAAGTTGATTCTTCCCGCCCTGCGCCAACTCATGAGCGAGGACGGGGAGGTGGTGGCCCTCATCAAGCCCCAGTTCGAGGCCGGACGGGAGAAGGTGGGCAAAAAGGGCGTGGTCCGGGACCCTGCCGTCCACCTGGAGGTGCTGGAGCACTTCACCCAGCACGCCGCCGAGGCGGGCTTTACCGTCAAGGGCATTGACTTCTCTCCCATCCGTGGCCCAGAGGGCAACATTGAGTATCTGGGGTATATGCAGGCCAAGCCGGGAGAGCCGGAGTGGGGCGACCTGGAGGACCTGGTGCGCCGTTCCCACGCCCAGATGGAAGGAGAGAACCCATGAAGGTGCTACTCAGCCCCAACCCTTACCGGGACCGGGGGCTTAAAACAGCCATGACCGCCAAGCGGATTTTGGAGGACAACGGGGCCCAGGTGGTCATCTGCCTGCCTTTTGATCTGGAGGACTCCAGCCGGGTCCACCTGCCCGCCCACCAGCCCTTTGGGCAGATGAGCGCCGAGCTGGAGGACACCGACGTGCTGGTGTGCTTTGGCGGGGACGGCACCATCCTCCACGCCGCCCGGGACGCCAACGCCCACCAGATTCCGGTGCTGGGCATCAATCTGGGCAGCGTGGGCTTTATGGCCGAGCTGGAGCAGCACGAGCTGTCCATGCTCAGCCGCCTGACGGCGGGAAAGTACACCATTGAGAAGCGGATGATGCTGGACATCACTGTGCGCCGGGACGGGCGGCGGGTGTTCTCTGAGACCGCCCTCAACGACGCCGTGGTCACCAAGGGCACCTCGGTGGCCCGGGTGCTGGACCTGCAAGTGACGGGGGACCGGACGGTGATCTCCTCCTTCTCTGGGGACGGAGTGGTCATCGCCACCCCCACCGGGTCCACTGCCTACTCTCTGGCGGCAGGGGGGCCCATTGTGGAGCCCACAGCGGAGAATATGATCATCACTCCCATCTGCGCCCACTCCCTCCACGCCAAGCCCTTTGTGCTGGGCAGTGAGCGGTCGGTGGGGGTGCGGCTGGCCCCGGGCAGCCGGAAAAATGCCAGCCTGTCGGTGGACGGCGGCCGGGCCTTCAAGGTCCAGCCGGGGGACTGGGTGGAGTGCCGCAGGTCCCGCCACGTGACCCGGCTGGTCAAGCTCACCGGACGGACCTTCTACGAGGTCATCAATCAGAAATTGGGAAAGGCGTGAGAGGATGAAGTCAAAGCGACAGTCGGAAATTCTGCGTATCATCGCCGAGCAGGACATTGAGACCCAGGAACAGATGCTGGAGAGCCTGCGGGCGTGTGGGATTTTGGCCACTCAGGCCACCATTTCCCGGGACATAAAAGAGCTGAACCTGGTCAAGCAACCCACCGGGGCCGGGACCTACAAGTACGTGGTGGCGCAAAACAAACAGCCTCACCACAACTTTGCCGGCCGTCTGCGCAACATTTTCAAGGAAGGCGTCACCTCCTTTGACGTGGCCCAGAACATCGTGGTGGTCAAGACCATGCCGGGGCTTGCCTCTGCGGCAGGAGCCGCCCTGGACGGGATGGACATCGACGGATTCCTGGGCTCTCTGGCCGGGGACGACACGGTGATCATCATCATGCGCACCAACCACCTGGCGGAAGAATTTTGTCGAGAAATGGCGGCCATGCTGGACTGAGAGCAGGCGCCAAACGGGGAGATTTGATATGCTTTCCTTGCTTCACATTGAGGATATTGCGGTGATTTCCCAGGCGGAAATCGCCTTTGGAGAGGGATTTAACGTGCTCACCGGCGAGACGGGAGCGGGTAAATCCATTGTGGTGGACGCCATCGGCGCCATCATCGGCGGGCGGACCAGCCGGGACCTCATCCGCACCGGGGCCAAGTGTGCCCGGGTGACGGGGGTGTTTGGCGGACTGCCCGCCTTAAACTGGTTTGAACAGTACGGCATTGCCCCTGATGAAAACGGGGAGCTGTTGGTGGAGCGGGTCATCCACCCGGACGGGAAAAACACCTGTCGGGTCAACGGGCACCCGGTGCTGGTGACCCAGCTGCGGGAGCTGGGCAGCCAGCTTTTGAACATCCACGGCCAGCACGACGGCCAGCAGCTCTTAGACGAGGAGACCCACCTGGAGAGCCTGGATAACTTCGCCCACATGGCTCCCCAGCGCCAGAATTACACTGCGGCCTATGAGCGTGTGAAGGACCTGCGGGCCCAGCTCAAAGCGGTGCAGATGGACGAGGGGGAGAAGGCCCGGCGCATGGACACCCTCCAGCACCAGATTGGAGAGCTGGAGCGGGCCCAGCTGCGGGTGGGTGAGGAGGCGGAGCTCACCGCCCAGCGGGAGATTCTCCGCAACGCCGAGCGCATCACCGATGCCGTGGACCAGGCGTGGCAGGCCCTCACCGGGGGCGAGATGTCCGACGGAGCGGTGGCCCTGCTGACAAGCGCCGAAAACGCCCTGACCCAGGGGGGGCGGTACAGCGCCGAGCTGTCCGAGCTGGCCCAGAAGGTGTCCCAGTTGCGCTACGCCGCCGACGATGTGGCGGAACTGGTGCGGGAAGCCCGCAGCGGCCTAGACTTCTATCCCGGCCAGCTGGACGACGTGGAGGAGCGGCTGGACCTGCTCCACCGCCTCAAGCGCAAGTACGGAGCGGACGAGGAGGAGATGCTGGCTTATCTGGACCGGTGCCAGACCGAGTTGGACAACATCCAGTTCTCCGACGAGCGCCGGGAGAAGCTGGAGCGGGAAGTGGCCCAGGCGGTGCAGGCGGCCCAACAGGAGGCTGAACAACTGTCCAAGGCCCGTCAGAAGGCGGCCAAGGAATTGGCCCGGCGCATTCAGCAGGAGCTGTCCGACCTGGACATGCCCCGGGTGCGGTTTGAAGTGGAATTTGGCCCCGTGGAAGGGGAGGACGGCCTCAACGAGTTCGGTATGGACCGGGTCCGGTTCCTCATGTCCGCCAACTTGGGGGAGGATTTGAAGCCCATCAACCGCATCGCCTCTGGCGGCGAGCTCAGCCGCATCATGCTGGCGCTGAAAAACGTGCTGGCCGAGACCGACTGCGTCACTACTATGGTCTTTGACGAGGTGGACACCGGAGTATCCGGTCGAGCCGCCACCAAAGTGGCCCAGAAGCTCAGCCAGGTGGCCCGGGGCCGCCAGGTGCTGTGCGTCACCCACCTGCCCCAGATCGCCGCCATGGGCGACGTGCACTTCTCGGTGGAGAAGGGGGAGCGGGACGGCCGCACCTACACTCGGGTGGAGCAGCTGGACCGGCCACGCCGCCGGGAAGAGCTGGCCCGCCTCAGCGGCGGCGCTTCCACCGCCATCCTGTTGGAAGGGGCGGAGGAGCTGCTGCAAAAGGCGGAAGCCTGGAAACAGACACAAGCATAACCATACACGGAGGAACTCACCCATGATACGCGCGATCTTTTTTGACATTGACGGCACCATGGTCTCGTATAAAAACAAGATCATGTCCCAGCAGCTCCGAGACGACCTGTTTGCCCTCCAGCGGGCGGGCATTCGTATTTTCGTCTGTTCCGGACGGGCACCCCAGGACCTGGAGAGCACCGGAATGCTGCGGGATGTGGTGTTTGACGGTTATATCACCTTGAATGGTCAGTGCTGCTTCAATGCCCAGGGGGTATATCGGGATAACCCCCTGCCCCTGGAGGACCTGCGGAACGCCAAGGATGTGCTGGAGGCCCATCCGGAACTGGCTGCTCTGGTGGAGGAGAACGGGGTGAGCTATCTCACCTGCCACAATCGACGGGTGGACGAGGTGTTCGAGTTTTTGCACACCAAGCAGTACCCCGTCCTGTCCGCCCAGCGGATGCTGGAAGGCAAAGTGTATCAGTTCATTCCCCTGGTCAACCAGGAGGAGGAGCACCTGTTCGTCTCCGTCATGCCCGGGTGCAGCTATAGCCGCTGGCACCCTCTGGGCATTGACGTGATGTCCAAAGGCGAGGGCAAGGCCGACGGCATTCGGGCCACCATGGCCCACTACGGCTTAAGCCCGGAGGAGACCATGGCCTTCGGAGACGGAGAGAACGATCTGACCATGATGGCCCTGGTGGGAACCAGTGTGGCCATGGGCGGGGCAGACCAGCGGGTGAAGGAATTGGCGGATTACGTCACCGCCACCGTGGAGGAGGAGGGCATTTCCAAGGCCCTGCGACACTTCTCGCTGCTGCCCGCAGAAAGCGTTTGACAACCACAGATAACTGTGCTATCATCAGTGACAATGCAGAGAAGAGGAGAAGTATCTCCCCAGACCGCTGCCCAGAGAGCTTCCGGTGGGTGCAAGGAAGAGAGCGTCGGGGAGGGAATACACCTTGGAGCAGCCTTCTGAAACGGCCCCTTGGGGCTGCAAGTAGGAACGGACGGGTGCGCCCGATATTGCGCGTTGGAGTTTGAAGAAAAACTCCCTGAGGCCGACTTTCGTGAGGAAGCGGCAAACAGAGGTGGTACCGCGTTGTTTCACGCCCTCTGTCCTACGGGACAGGGGGTGTTTTTTTGTCAAAAGAAAAGGAAGAGCGCAGTGGTGTGGTGCTGGTATTTCTGGCGGCCATCCTGTACAGCTTGGGTGGGGTGTGTATCAAGGTGATCCCCTGGAGCGGCATGTCCATCAACAGCGGGCGCAATTTCATCGCCCTGGTGGTCATCGGCCTCTACCTGTGGCGGGTGGGACATCGGCCCCGGTTCAATCCCTGGATCGGGCTGGGTGCTGTGGCCATCTGCGGCACCAACACCCTGTTCACCCTGGCCAACAAGATGACCACGGCGGCCAACGCCATTGTGCTGCAATTCACCGCCCCCATCTTCGTGCTGCTGCTCACCGCCCTGGTGTGGCGGAAGATGCCCCGGAAGGGCGAGTTGGTGGCCTGCGGTGTGGTGGTGCTGGGGGTGCTGTGCTTTTTCGTGGACAGCCTCCAGGCAGGGGGCATGGGGGGCAACGTGGTGGCCCTGCTGTCCGGGTTCAGCTATGCGGGCGTGTTTCTCCTCCAGGATATGCCGGACTCCGACCCCATCTCCTCGGTGTTTTGGGGCAATGTGGGCAGCGCCCTCATCGGATTGCCCTGGCTGATGGGGGAGACAAGGGTTAGCTCGGTGACCCTGTTGAGTCTGGTGGTGCTGGGTGTGTTCCAGGTGGCCTTGGCCTACATCCTGCTTACCCTGGGCCTGGCCCGCACCTCGGCGGTGACGGCCAGCTTGGTGTCGGGAATCGAGCCCATCTTGAACCCCATTTTGGTGGCCCTCATTTACCACGAGACCATCGGTCCCGTGTCCCTGGTGGGTGCGGTGATCGTCATTGGCGGCGTGGTTGGGTATAATGTGTGGAAGACCAAAGCCGAGGCGGCCCAGGCCGTGGCGGCAAAATCATAACAAAGGAGTAGACCAAATGAAATTGTACGACGAACTGGTGGCCCGTGGCCTCATCGCCCAGGTCACCAACGAGGAAGAAATTCGAGAGATGATCGACAACGGCAAAGCCACCTTCTACATCGGCTTTGACCCCACCGCCGACTCCCTCCACGTGGGCCACTTCATGGCCCTGTGTCTCATGAAGCGGCTGCAGATGGCGGGCAACCGCCCCATCGCCCTCATTGGCGGCGGCACCGGCATGGTGGGCGACCCCTCCGGCCGCAGCGACATGCGCACCATGATGACCCCCGAGACCATCCAGCACAACTGCGACTGCTTCAAAAAGCAGATGGAGCGGTTCATTGAGTTCGGCGAGGGCAAGGCCATGATGGTCAACAACGCCGACTGGCTGATGGAGCTCAACTACGTGGAGCTGCTGCGGGAAGTGGGCGCCTGCTTCTCGGTGAACAACATGCTCCGGGCCGAGTGCTACAAGCAGCGCATGGAGAAGGGCCTGAGCTTCCTGGAGTTCAACTACATGATCATGCAGTCCTACGACTTCTACTACCTGTTCCAGCACTACAACTGCAACATGCAGTTTGGCGGCAACGACCAGTGGTCCAACATGCTGGGCGGCACCGAGCTCATCCGCCGCAAGCTGGGCCAGGACGCCCACGCCATGACCATCACCCTGCTGCTCAACAGCGAGGGCAAGAAGATGGGCAAGACTGCCGCGGGCGCCGTGTGGCTGGACCCCAACAAGACCAGCCCCTACGACTTCTACCAGTACTGGCGTAACGTGGAGGATGCCGACGTGCTCAAGTGCATCCGTATGCTCACCTTCCTGCCTCTGGAGCAGATCGATGAGATGGACCAATGGGAGGGCAGCCAGTTGAACAAGGCCAAGGAGATCCTGGCCTACGAGCTCACCGCTCTGGTCCACGGCAAGGAGGAGGCAGAGAAGGCTCAGGCCGCTGCCAAGGCCCTGTTTGCCGGCGGCGGAGACCGCTCCAGCATGCCCACCACCACCCTGTGCCAGGACGACTTCTGTGAGGGCAAGATCGGCCTTCTGGACCTGCTGGTCAAGTGTGGCCTGTGCCCCTCCAAGGGTGAGGCCCGCCGCCTGGTGCAGCAGGGCGGCGTGTCCGTCAACGATGCCAAGGTCACCGACGTCAACGCTCAGTTCTGCTGCCAGGACTGCGGCGCCGACGGTGCCATCATCAAGAAGGGCAAGAAAGTGTTCCACTGCGTGAAGATTGCCGAATAAGAAAAAAGTCCTCTTGGACAGCAGCTGCTGTCCAAGAGGACTTTTTTATACCAAATAGGACATGTCGTAGAGGCCGGGAGCCTGTACCCCGGTGAGGAACTTGGCGGCTCGCACCGCACCGCTGGCGAAGACCTCGCGGCTGGCGGCGTGGTGGCTGAGCTCAATGACCTCGTCCCGTCCGGCGAAGATCACCGTGTGGTCGCCCACGATTGTGCCTCCACGCACGGCAGAGATGCCGATCTCGTGGGGTCCCCGGGGCTGGCGCACACTGTGGCGGTCGTACACATACTCCGGCTCGTAGGGCAGGGCAGAGGCGGCGGCGTCGGCGATCATCAGGGCGGTGCCGCTGGGGGCGTCCACCTTCCGGTGGTGGTGCCGCTCCACGATCTCCACGTCATAGTCCAGCCCCAGCACCGAGGCGGCCTTTTTTACCAGGTCCAGCAGCACATTCACACCCAGAGACATGTTGGCCGAGCGAAACACGGGGATGTGGGTGGCAGCCTCTGAAATGGCCTCCAGCTGCTGCTGGTCATAGCCGGTGGTGGCCAGCACTACGGGCATGTTCCGGACCTGGCACATCTCCAGCAGAGGTGCCAGGGCGGAGGGGTGGGAGAAGTCAATGACGGCGTCCGCCTCCACGTCGCAGGCGGCGGGGGAGGAGAACACGGGGAAGTTGGGATTGGGCTGGCCCAGAATGTCGATGCCTGCCACCACCTCCACCTGGGGATCGGTGGCACAGATGTCGGCCACCACTCGGCCCATGTGGCCGTTGCAGCCGGAAATGATTATCTTTTGCATGGGGCGGCCCTCACAGAAGACCCATGCGGGCCATGGAACTGCGCAGCGTCTCCAGGTTCTTCTCGGACATCTCGCACAGGGGCAGGCGCAGCTGGCCGGCCTCCATGCCCACCAGGTTCAAAGCGGCCTTGATGGGAATGGGGTTGACCTCCAGGAACAGGGCGTCCATGAGGTCCATGTACTTGATTTGCAGCTTGGAGGCGGCCTCGAAGTCGTTGTCCAGGCACAGCTTGGTCATCTTCACCATCACCTCGGGGATGAGGTTGGAGGCCACCGAGATGACGCCCTTGGCCCCCAGGGCCATCATGGGCACCACCTGGTCGTCGTTGCCCGACCAGATGTAGAAGTCGTCCCCGCACAGGAAACGGGTGTGGGCCAGCAGGGAGAAGTTGCCGGAGGCCTCCTTCACGCCGTTGAACTGGGGGTTCTGGGACAGGTGACGGTAGGTCTCGGCGGTGAAGGACACGCCGGTACGGCTGGGCACATTGTAGAGGATGATGGGCAGGTCCACCCGGTCGGCGATGTATTCGTAGTGGCGGATGAGGCCGGTCTGGCTGGCCTTGTTGTAGTAGGGGGTGACGTGGAGCAGGGCGTCAGCTCCGGAGTCCTGGGCGTGCTGGGACAGATAGACCGCGGCGGAGGTGTCGTTGCTGCCCGCCCCGGCAATTACCTTGACCCGGTGATTGACCCGCTTGACGCAGAACTCCACGGCGGCGATGTGCTCCCGAATGGACATGGTGGCAGACTCGCCGGTGGTGCCGCAGACGCACACGGCATCCACCCCGGCTTCAATTTGCGCGTCGATGAGTTTGCCGAAGGCGTCGTAATTGATGGCGCCGTTTTGGTCAAAGGGGGTGACCAGCGCCGGACAGGAACCGGTGAACACGGGTGTGCGCATAGGGCAACTTCCTTTCTGTTTCAAATTCATGGATTAGCGGACGGGCTCAATGTACCCCTCCGCGCACAAAAGCTCGGCCAGCAGCACCGCGCCGCCGGCGGCGCCCCGCAGGGTGTTGTGGGAGAGGGAGACGAACTTGTAGTCGTACTGGGTGTCGGGGCGCAGACGGCCCACGGAGACGGCCATGCCGCCCTCCAGCTCCCGGTCCAGCTTGGCCTGGGGACGGTCGGGCTCCTCAAAGTAGTGGAGGAACTGCTGAGGGGCGGTGGGCAGCTTCAGCTCCTGGGCCCGGCCCTGATAGGTGCGCCAGGCCTCCTTCATCTGCTCCTCGGTGGGCTTATTTTTAAAAGTGACAAAGACAGCGGCGGTGTGGCCGTTGGACACGGGCACCCGCAGGCACTGGGCGGTGATGGCGGGGGCGTCTGCGTTGACGATGACCCCGTTTTCCACCCGGCCCCACACCTTCAGAGGCTCCTGCTCGCTCTTCTCCTCCTCGCCGCCGATGTAGGGGATCAGGTTATCCACCATCTCCGGCCAGGTCTCAAAGGTCTTACCGGCTCCAGAAATGGCCTGATAGGTGCACACCAGAATCTTCTCAATGCCATAGCCCAGCAGGGGAGTGAGGGCGGGGACATAGCTCTGGATGGAGCAGTTGGATTTCACGGCGATAAAGCCACGCTGGGTGCCCAGCCGCTGTTTCTGGGCGGGGATGACCTCCAGGTGCTGGGGGTTGACCTCGGGAATCACCATGGGCACGTCGGGAGTCCAGCGGTGGGCGGAGTTGTTGGACACCACCGGGCACTCATGGCGGGCATATTCCTCCTCCAGGGCCTGGATGGCGTCCTTGGACATGTCCACAGCGGAGAAGACAAAGTCCACCTGGCTGGCGATGGTCTCCACGTCGTCCTGGGCGCTGAGCAGCACCATGTCCTTTGCTACCTCAGGAATGGGCACGTCCATGGCCCAACGGCCCGCTACGGCCTCCTCATACCGCTTCCCGGCAGAGCGGGGGCTGGCGGCCAGAACGGTGAGGCGGAACCAGGGGTGGTTGGCCAACAGGGTGACGAAACGCTGGCCCACCATGCCGGTGGCGCCGATGATACCTACTTTGTATTCATGCACGGAAATGACCTCCTCCTGCCCACGGGAAAGAAGTGGTTGAAACGTGGGCGGATGTTGTATTATAATAGAATAGCGTATGCGTCGAGGTAGAGGAACAGACTCTGTCCCCAGAGTTCGACGAAATACTTACTAGACATCATAACATTATCGCATTAAAGTGTCAATTTATCATTTCCATATCCGGCGAAAAAAAGGAAAATTTTTTCGTGTCCCCCGGCCCGCCCCAAGGTGGAAGCGGGGAGGGGACAGAGCATTGTATGTGTGCGCTCAAGAAGGTATGCCGGGGAAATGATGGCGAGAACGGTGGGGAAATTGTGAAAACATCTGATTTTTATTTTGATTTGCCGGAAGAACTCATTGCCCAGACGCCCCTGGAGCGGCGGGACGCCTCCCGGCTGCTGACCTTGGACAAGGTGACGGGCCAAACCCAGCACATGCACTTCTACGACCTGCCCAAGCTGCTGCGGGCGGGGGACTGCCTGGTGCTCAACGACAGCCGGGTGCTGCCCGCCCGTCTGCTGGGCCACCGCAGCACCGGCGGGGCCTGTGAGGTGCTGCTGCTCATTGACCGGGGGGAGAAGGTCTGGGAGTGCCTGGTGCGCCCGGGTAAGAAGCTGCACACTGGGGCCAAAATCACCTTCGGCAACGGAGAACTCACCGCCGAGGTGGTGGGGGAAGTGGAGGGCGGAAACCGCCTGGTCCGCTTCGACTACGAGGGCATCTTTTTGGAGACCCTGGAGAAGCTGGGCAAAATGCCCCTGCCTCCCTACATCAAGGAGGAATTGGAGGACTCTGAGCGATACCAGACGGTGTACTCCAAGGTGGTGGGCTCTGCCGCAGCACCCACCGCTGGGCTGCACTTTACCCCGGAGCTGTTGCAGCAGGTCCAGGACATGGGGGTGAAGGTGTGTTATGTCACCCTCCACGTGGGCCTGGGCACCTTCCGCCCGGTGAAGGCGGAGGAGGTCACCGACCACGAGATGCACTCGGAGTACTGCGTCATCTCCCAGGAGACGGCGGACGTCATCAACGCCACCCGCGCCGCCGGGGGCCGGGTCATCTGTGTGGGCACCACCTCTTGCCGCACCATTGAGAGCTGGGCCAACGAGGACGGCTCCATGGAGGCCAAGGCGGGGTGGACCAACATCTTCATCTACCCCGGCTACCGCTTCAAGGTGCTGGACGGCCTGATCACCAACTTCCACCTGCCCGAGTCCACCCTCATCATGCTGGTGTCCGCCCTGGCGGGCCGGGAGCATGTGTTGGCGGCTTACAAGGAGGCGGTGGAGAACCGATACCGATTCTTCAGCTTTGGAGATGCCATGTTCATCTCTTGACATGCAGCGAAAAGGAGATACACATGTTTGAATTGTTAAAAACCGAGGGAAAGGCCCGCCGGGGCCAGTTCACCACTCCCCACGGCACCGTCCAGACCCCGGTGTTCATGAATGTGGGCACCCAGGGGGCCATCAAGGGTGGCCTGTCCGCCTTTGACCTCAAGGATATCGGCTGCCAGGTGGAGCTGTCCAACACCTACCACCTCCACCTGCGGCCCGGCGACGACGTGGTGCGCCAGATGGGCGGCCTGCACAAGTTCATGCGCTGGGACGGGCCCATGCTCACCGACTCCGGTGGCTTCCAGGTCTTCTCCCTGTCCGGGCTGCGCAAGATCACCGAAGAAGGGGTGACCTTTGCCTCCCACCTGGACGGGCGCAAGATCTTCATGGGCCCCGAGGAGTCCATGCGCATCCAGTCCAACCTGGGCAGCGACATTGCCATGGCCTTTGACGAGTGCGTGGAGAACCCCGCCACCTATGAGTATGCCAAGGCCTCCTGTGAGCGCACCCTGCGGTGGCTGAAGCGGTGCAAGGACGAGCACGACAAGCTCAACGCCCAGCCCGACTGCGTCAACCCCGGCCAGATGCTCTTTGGCATCAACCAGGGAGCCACCTTCCCGGATTTGCGCATCTGGCACATGCAGGAGACGGCCAAGGTGGAGTGCGACGGCTACGCCATCGGCGGCCTGGCGGTGGGTGAGCCCACCCAAGTGATGTACGACATCATCGACGCCGTGGAGCCCTATATGCCCCAGGACAAGCCCCGCTACCTCATGGGGGTGGGCACCCCCTCTAACATCATCGAGGCGGTGGCCCGGGGCGTGGATTTCTTCGACTGCGTCATGCCCGCCCGCAATGCCCGCCACGGCAAGCTGTTTACCTGGAGCGGGTGGATGAACATGAAAAATGAGCGGTATAAGACCGACGAGTTACCCATCGACCCCGAGTGTGACTGCCCTGTGTGCCGCAACTTCTCTCGGGCCTATGTGCGCCACCTGTTTACTGCCGGGGAGATGCTGGGGCTGCGCCTGGCTGTCATGCACAACCTGTACTTCTACAATAAGCTCATGGAGCGCATCCGTCAGGCCCTGGACGAGGGCACCTTCCAGCAGTTCCGGGCGGAATACTCGGAGAAACTGGCTCAGCGGATGCCCTGACGTCTGGAGCGGAAAATAGGGCTTGTGTTTCAGGGATAATCCGGGTATAATGACACGTGATGTATCTTTTTACAATCCACACATAGAAGGAGAATCGTTGTATGCCTGCCGAAGCAATGTCTAGCGTTCTTATGATCCTCATCATGATCGCCGTGTTCTACTTCCTGCTCATCCGTCCCGAGAGCAAGAAGAAGAAGGAAGCGGCCGCCATGCGCGCCAGCCTGAAGGTGGGGGACCAGATCACCACCATCGGCGGTATCGTGGGTACCATCTGTGCCATCAAGGAGGAGACCATCGTCATGGAGACCGGCGCCGACCGTGTGCGCATCGAGTTTACCAAGTGGGCCATCTCCAGCAAGGGCACCCAGGCTGAGCAGGATGTCACCGCTCAGGAGAAGAAGGACAAGAAGGATAAGTAAGGTCCGCATGAGAAGCACCCCCTTTGCATATGGTGAAATAACCATGTGGAAAGGGGTGCTTTTTTTGCGCAAAGACGATGTGAAACCGGGAGGCCCGACCCAGATGGTTTTGGGCGTAGCTTTGGGGAGCGTGGTGGCCATTGTGGTGGAGCTGCTGGTGCTATTGGCCGGGGCAGCGGCCATTTCCTCCGGGCTGCTGCGGGAGAATGCCCAGTTGCAGTTGGTGGCTATGGCCTGTGTGCTGGGCGGCCTGGTGGGCGGCCTGGTGTGCGCCTGCCGCTGGCCAGCCCGGAAGCTGCTGGGCGGCTTGGCTGCGGGCCTGACCTGTGGGGTGCTGCTGTGGATTATCAGTGCGGCCCGGGGCGGGGGACAGGTGCTGGAGGTGCGTGGGCTGGTGGTGCTTACCTCCTGCCTGTGCGGCGGAGCCCTGGCCGGGCTGCTGTGCCTGCGGTTCGGGCGAAAGAAGCCCGCCAGCGTCCGGCGCAGCCGCGTGTGAGGGCGTGGAGAATTTGGCAGAGGGAGCCATTTCCCTCTGCCAAAACCCTTGACATTTGGGGAGAAACTCTCTATAATTCGTAGGAACAACTATAATAATATAATGGACTTTTTGTGGGCTGCCATCTGTTGCGGCTTCTATTTTTTATCGTTGAAAGGATGAACATCATGGCCAAGGAATACAAGCTCAGCGCAGAGCGTTTGGAAGAGTTGAAGCAGGAACTGAACTACCTCAAGACCGTTCGTGAGAAGGAAGTGGCCGACCAGATCAAGGAGGCCCGCTCCTTCGGCGACCTGTCCGAGAACAGCGAGTACGACGAGGCAAAGAACGAGCAGGGTAAGCTCTACTCCCGCATTGCCGAGATCGAGAACATTCTGGCCAACTGCTCCGTCATCGAGGAGGAGGCCGACAGCGACCCCGACACCGTGCGTCTGGGCAGCAAGATCACCGTTATGGACACCATGCTGGACGAGGAGGAGACCTACCAGGTGGTGGGCTCTCAGGAGGCTGACCCCATGAATGGCCGCATCTCCGAGGAGTCTCCCTTCGGCAAGGCCCTGCTGGGCAAGCGCATCGGGGACACCGTGATTGTGGACGCCCCCGCCGGAAACATTGAATACAAGGTCGTCAGCATCCAGCGCTAAGCGGAAGACGGACAGATAGAAGGAGAGAAGACAAGTATGTCGGAACACAACAACCAGAACCAGCAGAACGCCCAGGCCGAGCCCTCTCTGTCTGAGCTGCTGCAAATTCGCCGGGACAAGCTCTCTGCCCTCCAGGCAGCGGGCAAGGACCCCTTCCAGGTGACCAAGTACGATGTCACCCACCACAGCAACGAAGTGAAGGACAACTTCGAGGCCATGGAGGGCCAGGTGGTGCGCCTGGCCGGACGTCTCATGAGCAAGCGCGGCATGGGCAAGGCCATTTTCGCCGACCTCCAGGACGGCGGCGGCCGTATCCAGCTCTATGTGCGTGTGGACGACGTGGGCGAGGAGGCCCTGGCTGCCTTCAAGAAGTATGACATCGGCGACATTGTGGGTGTGGAGGGCGATGTGTTCCGCACCAAGCGGGGCGAGATCTCCATCAAGGCCCACACCATCACCCTGCTGTCCAAGTCCCTGCTGCCTCTGCCGGAGAAGTTCCACGGCCTCACCGACGTGGAGACCCGTTGCCGTCAGCGGTATGTGGACCTGATTATCAACCCCGAGGTGCGCCGCACCTTTGAGATTCGTTCCGCCTTCGTCCGCCACGTCCGGGACTTTCTGGACAACCGGGGCTATATGGAAGTGGAGACTCCGGTGCTCAACACCATCTCCGGCGGTGCCACCGCCCGCCCCTTCATCACCCACCACAATACCCTGGACATTGATATGTACATGCGTATTGCCACTGAGCTGCACCTCAAGCGCCTGGTGGTGGGCGGTCTGGAGCGTGTGTACGAGATTGGCCGTATCTTCCGCAACGAGGGTATGGACACCAAGCACAACCCTGAGTTCACCACCGTGGAGCTGTACCAGGCCTATGCCGACTTCCACGACATGATGGACCTGTTCGAGGACCTGCTCAGCTCTGCCGCGCAGAAGATTCTGGGCACCTATCAGATTCAGTGGCAGGGCAACGACATTGACCTGACCCCCGGCTGGCCCCGTCTGACCATGGCCGAGGCCGTCAAGCAGTACACTGGCCTGGACTTCATGGTCATCACCGACGACGCTGAGGCTGTGGCTCTGGCCGCCTCCATCGGTGTGGAGCTGCCCGAGGCCGCTCCCGCCACCTGGGGCAACGCCCTGTACGAGGTGTTCGACCAGAAGGTGGAGGAGAAGCTCATTCAGCCCACTTTCATCACCATGCACCCCGTGGATGTGTCCCCCCTGGCCAAGCGCTCTCCCGCCGATCCCCGGCTCACCGAGCGCTTCGAGCTGTTCATCTGCCGCAGTGAGATGGGCAACGCCTTCTCCGAGCTCAACGACCCCATCGACCAGAAGCAGCGCTTCCAGCGTCAGGTGGAGCTGCGTGAAAACGGCGACGAGGAAGCCGGCATGATGGACGAGGACTATATCACTGCTCTGGAGTACGGTCTGCCTCCCACGGGCGGCCTGGGCATCGGTATCGACCGCTGTGTCATGATGCTCACCAACAACGACTCCATCCGTGAGGTACTGCTCTTCCCGACAATGAAGCCTCTGGACTAAAAAATCCAGTAAAATCAAGGGTTTTCGGCATCTCAAATCCGAGTTGACAACAAATTGACAACAATTTTTCATATAATTTTGAAGAATTGTGAAGCAGAATGAATTGTTGTAAGGATAAAACACAATACAGTACTTGCTGTATAGAGAACACTTTTTGAAAGTAATTTCAGAAGGTGTTCTCTTTTTTTGTTAGGTCTGCTTGTGTCATGACAAAGGTGTCGAGGTAATAAACATTGCAGAGTAAACAGAAAATAATCGTACTCCTTTCCCCTGTATTTTAGCTTCTTCACCTCGTTGGAAATAAAAAGCGGTAAATGTCTATGGCTGTAAAAGGAGCCTGTAAAAGGAGCGGCTGCTTTCTTTTGGCTTAACATTCGTAAAAATATGTGACATCTCATAAAATCCATTGGCTTTTCACGATTTTTGTGCTATACTGTCTTCCATAAACAAGGCGGGAGATGAAGCGTATGGCTGTCCAGTACAACCGGCTGTGGAAATTGCTGATTGATAAAAAGATGAAAAAATCCGCCCTGACAGAGTTGGCAGATGTGTCCTCCTCTACGATAGCAAAGCTGAACCGGGACGAATATGTGAGCCTGGAGGTTTTGGAGCGGATCTGCCGGGCGCTCCGCTGTGACATCGGGGATGTAGTGGAGCTGACGGAAGAATCGGAGAAATAACGGGACGCCTGCAGCGGCTTCTGTGGAAAGGGTGGTACGATGAAAGGGGAACTGAGAAAGCCGGCGTCTGTCAACGCCATTCTGCTGATCGGTATTTTTACTTTTGTCTTTTTAGGGGCGGAATATCTGTTTGTCAATATGATTTCTCTGTCGGTGACGGAAGGGAGAACTGTCATTGCCCAGAACTATGCGCTGGGCGCCAGCGCCGTCGGCTTTTTCTTGTATCCGGCCATGGAACGCTGGGGCGGGAGGCGCTATAAAAGCGCGCTGACCTTTATCCTGGCGCTGGGTGCGATTATCTGTACCTTCATTGTCCAGCAGCATATCTCCTATGCGGCGACCATGACGGCAGGGATGGTGCTCTTCCTGCTGCTGGGCGTTTTCGGCAGCGCCGTCCACTATCTGGCTTCCGTCACCATAGACGGCGACAATGCATTGGCACGGCTGGCGGGGATCGCCTACGCTCTGGGAATTCTGCTCCAGTATGCAAACAACAACCTTGTCAACCTGGAGGTTGCGGAGGCGGCGTTTCTTTCGGTATTTCTGGCGGCTTTGAGCCTGCTGGTCATCCGAACGAGACAGGCCGGCCAAAGCCGCATCGAAATGACGGAGACTGCGGCTTTGGCCTCAAAATCAGAAACAGACATTTCCCTCACCCGGAAAAAACGGACGGCGGGCATTATGCTGGCGCTGCTGGTAGTGCTGATGGCCTGCGTGTTCAGCACACTGGACAATGCCGTGACTCTCCGTCATGCGAGCGGGACGGATATCGGGCAGTGGCCCCGCCTGCTGCTGGCGCTCAGCGGCCTCGCCGCAGGCTTTGTCTTCGATATCCGAAAGCGGAAGTATATGGGGCTTATCATGTACTGCGTGATGATGATGTCGGTTCTGTCCATTGTGGTACTGAACCTGGGCGCTCCGTTCCTGATTGGACTGGTGGTCTTTTACCTGTCCTCGGGCTTTTTCGTTGTCTTTTTCACAGCGGGCTTTATGGAGCTTTCCCGGCATATGCGCCTGCCGTCGCTGTGGGCGGGCATGGGCCGCGCCATGAATAACGTGAGCGCCGCCCTGATCGCCAGCGGATCGGTGGCGCTGCTGTCCACCGGCAACAGCCTGGCCGCCATTGTCATCGCCCTGGTGCTGTTCGTGGCGGTCAGCGTTGCTATGGCCGTGTATACCGCCCGCATGAACGCCGTCATGGAGCCCAAGGAGCCGCCTGCTTCCCAAAAGTCGGACGAAGAGCGCAGGGAGGCGTTCATCGCAAAATACGGGCTGACCGAACGGGAATGGGATGTATTTTCCCAGATGATTTCTTCGGACAGCAGCGCCCAGGAGATCGCCGACTGCCTGTTCCTGTCCAAGCGGACGGTGGAACGGCATATCTCCGCCCTGTACGAAAAGACAGGCGCAAAATCCCGCATCACTATGTACCTGCTTTACCGCAACGATTAACATACTGGCTGACACCCTGCTTTCTCTCCGGAGAGGCAGGGTGTTTTTGTGTGCGGTAACGAATTGTCCTGATGAAAAATATCGTTTTCCCCATCTGAAAAATGAAATTTACGCCATTCGGCATCCGCGAAAGGAAAAATCAGGAACGAAAAGTACACCTCAACCCCTATTTGGAACGATTAGAAGTTGTGCATATATAAAGCCTCAAAATAGTTGCTTTGATTTATATAATATGCACAAGTGGCGGTTGACCGCCATCGGTTTTTTGAAAAATGGCGGTTCACCGCCACCTGTTTTGATACGATTGGCGGGATTTACGCATAGACAATCCGGCCTCTTTTCACCTAAAATGAGGGCGTAAGAATCCACTTCCCGGCGTCTGCCGCGGTTCCCCAAAAATTCAGGAGGAGAAGAAATGATGGAATACGTTCAAAGAGAACTTCCCTATGTGCGCTCCTTTGTCCTGCGCTCGGTGTACGGCGTGCTGCGGCAGGAAGGGATTACTTTTGGGGAGGAAGAGCCGGGAAGGGTTATTGCCGAATGGAGAGAGGACGGAACAGACGTCTCCCTTTCCATAACGGCGGAGGAAAAAGCGTTTGGAACCGAACTGACGGTTTCGCTGCGCCGCCCCTGCGACGGGATACCGGAGCAGAGAGCGTACCGGCTTCTGCAGGAGATGCTGGACCAGATCGTCCGGCATTTGGAAAATACCCTGATGACGAAAGGGGAGGAAGACGCTTAAAAAACGCCGCTTCAGGGGACAGGAGGTGTGAGAAATGACGGGGATAAAATGGAAGAGAATGCTCGCCGCCTTGTGCTGCGCTTTCATCGCCATATCCGGCGGGTGTGCAAATCCCAGCACTTCTTCGGGCAGTTCTGTTTCCCAGGAATCCGGCATACCGGCGTCGCAGGAAAAGTGTGCGCCGGATCCTTGCCATGAAGGTGAACCGCGGGGTTTTGAAACTGGAGGGCTGAGAAAGCCCTGCTGTCCGCACACCAGCTTCAGGAGGAAAGAGAATGAACGAACAAACCGATTTGATTCAATATACCAAAAAGCGAAGCCTCTGCAGGCGGCTGCTGCCGCTTCTGCTGGCGATGGGGTTGCTGCTTGTCGGCTGCTCCGGCGGGACGGAGCCTTCGGAGCCGTCTTCCGATACAGGCAGCTCCACAGCGTCCGCCAGCAGCACGCCTGCCGCTTCGGCGCCGGAGCCGGAACCTGAGCCGGAAACGCTGGAGCAGGAGCTTTTGAAAAAGCGGGGCGTCGCCTTTGACCAGTCGGATTACAAAACCTTTACCGGCGCAGAAGGCGTGCTGAGCCTGCAAACCGTCTTTTCGGATCTCAACCCCAAAAAGGCCGGCGGCAATCTGTCCAGCGTCTTCCTGTCCGGCGGAAAAATCTATCAGTACCGCTGCGACGCGACCCTGCCGGGGGGACAGAACTGCCGGGAGGTGGGAACCCTGCCCCTTGCGGAACAGCCCGTCTACCTCCAGGCCAACGATTTCAACGGCGCCGACCTGGAGGTGGTCTACCGGGGCGGCAAACGGTATTCGGTCAAGTCTGCCAGCAACAACGGCCCGTACACTGCGACGGAGAGCAAGTATCTCCATCCTGTCCTGACGCACGCCTGGCGCTACAACGCAGACGGAAAAACGCTGACCGAGGACGTCGGGCTGCGGGACAGAGCCCAGCGGATTGTGCACGTCGGAGGCAGCTATCTGCTGATCGCAGACGGGAAGCTGGAGGCGGCGGCAGAACGACAGCTCCCCTCCGAGAACTTTGAAGGGATTTATTTTGACGACGATGAGGACGGCTATATTGTTTACGAGGTGGCGGACGAGGCCGTGGGGGACGGAGAAAAAGCGGTTGCCATCTTAAATGGGAACATCCTGGCGACCGATCAGGCGTTTTACCAGATCATGTACGACGATATCTCCGAGAATGATCTGAGCTATGAGGAAAAGACCACCAACGCCGACGGCACCCCCGCCGCCTATCTCCCAAAATTCGGCGGCGGCAACCGCTACCGGCTTGTAAAGCTGGAGCTGCTGAGCCGGTATTACAGCGACGTGCTCACCATCGCCCATGATTATATCATCACGGCGGACTACAAGCTTCTCCCCGCCACGGAGGCGATAGGCGAGGACTATGAATCGGGCTACATCGCATACCCGCCGGATGTGATGGAGAAGCTCCTCGCTCTGGATGGCTATTGAAATTAATAAAAATCGATCAGGAGGCATTCTGCTATGAAAAAGAAAAGCGTATTATCCCTGCTGCTGGCGGCGGCGCTGGCGCTCTCCCTCGCCGGTTGCGCCGGGCAGGGGCAGCCGGGCGGAAAGGAGCCTGTCGTCAACAGCGACGGGACCATCACGAAAGAAGAAAACGACGTAAAAATCACTGAGACAGCGGCCAGGTCCATCGAAACCGAGCTGTATGAAACGGCGGATTTCAGCCTGCAGATCCCCAAGGGCTGGACAGTCACCAGCGGCGGTACGGCCATGTACCATTCCATCCGGGTGCAGGATCCCAGCCAGCCCCTCAACCAGATGTTTGTCCTGCTGAAGGCGGAGGGCCTGCTGCACAGCCAGGAGGGAAAGGACGCCTATGCGTATAACGTCACCATGGGGAACACATGGGCGCAGATGCTTTCCCAGGCGCCGGTGCTGACAACCCCCTCCACCGAAAACTTTTTCAAGCTGTTTTCGGAATACGCGGTGTTTGCAGAGCAGTGGGAGCCGAGCTATGCCGGCTATACCTTCCCCCGGTTTGACGGCTTTGCCGTGACCGACCGCTTTGCCTCGGCCAGCCTCCTGTCCTCGTATGCTCTGGGAGAAGAGACGCTGCGGGCGTCCTTTACCGAAAACGGCAAGGAAGGCGAGGGGATGTTCGCCGCGTCGGTGGTGGACTTCGGAAGCGTTGATATTGCCGCAGGACTGCCGGTAGGATATATCATCCCCTGGGCGGACGGCGGCTACTACATGGCATACAACGTCATGGCGGTCACCGCCGCGAAGGATACCTTCATCGAATGGGAGAGCGTCCTCACCAAATGCCTTGGAACGCTCGCCTATTCTGAGAGTTTCGTAAAAGCCACTGAGCAGGCCGGTGAAGAAAAGGTGGCGATGTCAAAGGAAATCAGCCGCATCACCAACGAGAGGCTGGAAATCATCATGGCGGCCTGGGAGGGCCGGAACGTCGAGCAGGACATCACCAGCCAGATGCAGAGCGACGAAACCGGCGGCTACGAGCGCGTGTACGACACGCAGACCGGCGAAATCTACCGGGCGGAGGCCGGATGGTATGAAAGCACCGGCAGTGACCGCTACAAGCCGGTGACTGAAAACAAAATGTATGCAGAGCCCATCAGCGGTTACATCGAATAGGGAAGCGGCGGAAAACCGCAAACAAGGAATACATGACAAGGAGGGAAACGGAATGTGTCAGGTGAAAAGGCTCCTTCCCTATGTCCGGCGGTATGTGCAGATGGCTGTTTACGACGTGCTGGACGCGGAGGGGGCGGAATACTGGAAGAATGAAAGCGGCGCGGTGGTCGCCCGGCTTTCGGTTTACGGGAACGTCAGCACCTTCAGCCTTTCGACAGAGATACAGGATGTGGGGACCGGACTGACGGTTTCCATGCGTGAACCCTGTCCCGGCCTGTCGGCCCAGGGAGAGGAACGGGCGGTGACCGCCGTAGCCGATAAGGTTGCCCAGTACCTTGAGAACGAGCTGATGATCAACCGCCGCTGTTTCGTGCCGGACCGGCATTATGCCGTATAGGGAACAGCGGCCGGCCCCAAGCGTGAAATTCTGTCCGAAATGCAGGGCGCCGCTCTCCCGCAGAGCGCTCCAGTGCGATAAAGGGCAAAACGCCGTCTATATCGTTCTGCTGGTCTCCTGCGGCGTACTGGGAATACTGGACTGCAGGCGGAAAAAGGTGGTGGTCGAGGAATAAGGCTGAGAGATAAAACAAAACCGGCAAAAGCGCCTGCAGGCGGGGCTTCATGCAAAACCTGTCCCAGGCAGCCGGCAGGAAAAATTTTTAGAAGGGGCGCCCCTTCTATCCTTTGCTTACACCAAAGGATAAACAATCTTATTTGACAAGGAGGAAACAATCATGAAGCGAAAATTACTTGCAGGTTTGCTGACGCTTTGCATGGCGGCGGGAATGGCCGTACCGGCAGCCGCAGCCACTACGCCTGCTGAACAGGAGCCGGGCGCTGACGGCCCGCAATACACACACGTAGACCACGTTTTGAATGAGGATACGCATAGAAACAACATGGATATACTGGTTATGCCCGGCGAGAGTTTCACCGCACAGCCCAACGTGGACATTCACAAGGGCAATTGCGGGTGTATCACGGCGGACTATCAGTATTGGAAGTATATAACTACGGTTAAATTCATGAATGCAGACCTGTATTTGGGATATGTTAATATTCCTAATTCTAATTACAGTGCTCATGAACCGAGGTATGTAAGTGATGGCTATTTAACAACCAGCACGCCGGATTTGTCAAAGCTGGAACCCATAACAAAATATTATGACAATGCGATAAAGATTGCCATTGAAAACAAGTTATTAGAGATCGACCCATCAGCCTATGGGGAAGAAGAATATAGTAATTTACAGTCCGCTTTGGAAGCGGCATGCGAACTTCCGGGGCATACTTTCAATGCAGGATATGTTAACAATACTGGTTTACCCATGCGTTTAGACGCTTGTTATGCCGGCGGTAAGGGAGCCGAAGGCGAGGAAGTGGGCACAGAAGGCTGCGGACACGTCGGTCATGGGCCTGTACAATCGATGTATGGCGGAGGTTTCTCTCAGTTCTATGTTACCTTTTATGAGCCTTATTACAATATAAACTATGAAGGCGTGGAAAACTATTTTACCGAGGAAGAATTGGCGGATTTGCCTGACCGCTATTATATCCAGCGGGAAGAGCAGCAGATTGTTCTGCCAAATCCTGTTCGGCCCGGCTATCATTTTAAAAGCTGGAGAGAATCAGGGTATGATACAATTATTGGTTCGGGTGAAACAAAAACGGTAAAAGACGGTAAAACCTTTATAACCTTTGATTTTGAAAACGGTTTAAGATATGGGGCAGGGGACAAAAACTTGGCGCCAATCTTTACAAGAGGCTGTACGGTTACTTTCAATCCCAACGGCGGAGCATTGAAGGACGGGGAAAAAGCTATCCGTGAAATTGACCTCAAGAGCGTGGAAAACGGACAGTTTTTCGACATCGGAGGGGTTATCCCCGTGCGTGAGGGTTATACCTTTGCGGGCTGGTCTTTCTCGCCGTCTGGCGAACGTAACAGCATAATTGCAAACACCGCAAATTCTGACTGGTTTGCCGATTGGGAAAGCTATTACCGCAGCTTACAATACGGTGAAAACCCCGCTTCCACCAGTATCTATGACATACAGCTTTATGCTGTGTGGGAGAAAAATGTTACCGAGCTGACCGACTCCGACACCAACGTTTCCATCTCCCTGACCGACGGTGTGCCGGAGGACGCGACCCTTTCCGCTGATACTATCGCGCAGGAAAGCGTACTGGGAAGCCGTCCGGAACTGAAAGAGGAGCTGCCGGGCCTGCTGTCCATTTACGACATCAGCGTCCGCCAGAATGGGGAAACCCTTGAAATCAAGGACAATCCCATGACGGTGAAAATCCCGCTGAACGACCACCTGAAAGGCTACAAATACTATCAGGCGGTGTATCTGGGCGACCCATTGGAACGCTTTGACGCGGTGGTGGAAGGAGACTTCCTCGTGTTTGAAACCGACCATTTGAGCCAGTACGCAATCCTTGGTTCTAACCCCACCGACCCAACTGACCCCACTACTCCAACAGATCCGACCGACCCCACCGACCCAACTGACCCCACTACTCCAACAGATCCCACCGATCCGGCTGGGCCGACTGACCCGACCACCCCGACAGACCCCGCTGACCCGGCTGACCCAACCGACCCAGCCAAACCCGAACAGCAGGGCAAGCCTTCTGGGCAAACAGAAAACCCCCAGACCGGGGACAGCAGCGATATGGCGCTGTGGATCAGCCTGATGCTGGCCTCCTGCGGCGGATTGCTGGGGATGCTGTTCTACAAACGGGAAAAAACAGCGGCCGGGAAATAAGGCTTAAAGATAAAACAAAACCGGCAAAGCGCCTGCGGGCGGGCTTCGTGCAAAACCCACAGCCCGCCCCGGCGCAGCCGGTATCCTTTTCAAGAAGGAATATCCCTTCTTTATGCTTTGGTATTCACCAAAGCATAAAGAACTTTAACTGCGGCAAAGAAGGTTATTCGTTCCGCCCTGGCTGCCTGAACCGGCGCACCGGGGAACGGATGGCATAGAAATATAGAGAAAAAGGCGGTGATACCCCAAAGAGAATGATCAAACCGTTTATTCACATGAATGTTATCTTGAAAGGAGAAAAATCAGTTATGAAATTGAAGCGAAAACTGCTTGCAGGACTGCTGACGCTTTGTATGGCTGTTGGAATGGCTGTGCCGGCGTTTGCGGAGAACGGCCCCTCGTCCGGGGACATGAGCGCCGCATGGGTGCAGCTGTATGATAGCAGTGTAGAAGAACCCGATGGCTATGTACTTTATAGCAACGGCGGCGAGGCTGACACGGTGGAGGGCGCTGTCTATGACAAGGCTACCAACACCATCACCCTGACAAACTACAACCACCCGGAAATGACCCTTGCCACCAACGAGATGGGCGACGATTTGAAGCTTCATCTGGTGGGTGACAATCATATCGCCGAACTGGTTGTATGGGGCTTCGGCTGGGGCGGCAATCTGGAAATTACCGGAGACGGCTCCCTGACCATCAATGAAAACAAAACGTCTCAGACTGCGGCGATCCGCTTTATGGCCGAGGGAACACAGGGTCTGCTCAAGGTCGGCTCAAACGCTTCTGTGACAGCGTATAAGAGCGCAGGTGAAAACACTTATTCTGCGGCCTTTGTATCGACAACATCCTCAACCCTTCCCTTCACAGGTAATCTGGAAACAGAGCTTGCCCTGACCGCCAATTCCGGCATCGAGGGGGAGACCACCGAATGGGAAAATGTCATATATGAAAGTAACTATGTTGCTCAAGACTGGAAGGTTCTCACCAAGGGCGAGGACGGAAAGAAATACGGCGTTAGTTACGGAACAATCTACACCGGCAGCGATTTAACAAACGGCAAGCCTGTGGGCTATATCCACGAGCTGGTGAAGGTGGAAGGACTTCCTAGCCAAAAAGAATATCTTGCCGTTCAAATTGCTACCGTTGACGGACTTGAAAAGGACGCTCTGCCTGAGGGATATACCGACTCAGGGGAAACCATCAGCGCCAAAATAGGCGATATCAGCTCTATGACAGTGCTGATCAAGGACGGGCAGAGGTTTTATTGGGGAGTAGACCCGAATCAATCCCAGTGGTTGGTCTATCAGACCGCCGTTGATGACGTAACTGCGGAGGATTGGGGTCAGACAATCCTGACAAAAATTGTAGTGCCTGTGGCTGGAGAAGGCGTCAGCGGTGCGACCGAAGAAGATATTCCGGCAGGCTATACCACCAACGTGGTAAAGACCGGCATGTATAGCTACTACTGCACCAATGATGTGATCAAAGTATCCCCGTCCGGGACTTCTACCGATCCGGGCACTGATCCTGGAACAAAACCTGGTGAGGATCCGGGCACTGATCCTGGAACAAAACCTGGTGAGGATACTGGCGCCAAAGATCTGACTGCTTCCGAAACCGGTGTTTCCATCTCCCTGACCGATGGAGTGCCAGAGGGTGCAGAGCTTTATGCCGACACCATTGCACAGGAAAGCGTGCTGGGAAGCCGTCCGGAACTGAAAGAGGAGCTGCCGGGCCTGCTGTCCATTTACGACATCAGCGTTAGAAAAGACGGTAAAGCTCTGGAAATCAAGGATAACCCCATGACGGTCAAAATCCCGATGAACGACCACCTGAAGGGCTACAAATACTATCAGGCGGTATATCTGGGTGAAGAGCTGGAACGCTTTGACGCGGTGGCGGAAGGCGACTTCCTGGTGTTTGAGACTACCCATCTGAGCCAGTATGCTATCCTTGGCTCCAACACACCGTTTGAAACCAGTACGGTTCAGGACGGAGAGCAGACCGGCGCGGGCGATCAGTTTTCCGATACAACTATTCCGCAGACCGGGGACGGCAGCAACATGATGCTGTGGATTGGTCTTCTGGCTGCATCCGGAGCCGGCGTCTATGGCATGACGCTTTACAGCAGAAAGAAAAAGGAACAGAATATCTAACATTTTACAGCCGCCATCAGACAGATGGCGGCTGTTTTTGAGCCATAAAGTCTTTTCTTACGGTGCAGTATTCAAAGGGAGGTAAAATTTGACATTATACAGCATTTTGTTGTTTGTTCTTGTCTAAACTTGCGACCGACTACGAAAATTCTACGGAAAATCTCGGAAAAATCTACAAAATTAGACGGTATAATCCCTATATCAACAATTATGAACGGGGATAAACATACCGGGCGGTTGTCCTATCCCCGCAGGGGGATAAAATGCCGGGGATAAAAAAGCAAACGGAAGCGTGATCTCAATTGGAGCGAATCTGAAATGAGGGCAACGAGCGAAAAGTATCGCCTTAATTCCTATGACGGCGAAGAACTGCCGTTTGAGAACTATATGAAACTTGACAATACAAATCCGGCTCCAGATGAAGTTGCAAAAATGATTAAAGCACTCTTTTCAATCGAGGAGTAATTTACCGAAAAGCAAAAAGAGAACGTCGTGAGCCGGTCATTCTTCCGGATTTTTCTTGTCACCATCTAAGACACACTTTTTGTACCAGACTCTGTGAGCACGAAACAAATCTAAAAGTGATCCAAGATATCATGGGACATCGCAACATTGAAACGACGATGGATATCTATGCTGAAGCTACAGATCAGAAGAAGCAGGAATCATTTAACAACTTATCGAAGTTGGACATCTTTTGAGAAGGGTTCTCGGTGTGAGTCCTGACAACAAAAATTCTGCGAGGACAGCAGATTGACAACAATTTTGCTTTTTTCCTGATGTAATATGAATGAGTATGAAGTTCGGGAAAGTAAGCAAAACAAAGGATTTGAATGAATATGACGATGTACGAATTGTTGGGAAAACTTTTCCCCACCATGAAGCCTCTGGACATGCCCAAGAAGTCCGAGAGCGCCGCTGTGGCCGCTCCTGCTGCGGCCCAGAAGGTGGAGGAGAAGATCGACTTCTCCAAGGTGGAGATCGAGCCCCTGTTCTCTGATTTCGTGGACTTTGAGACCTTCTCCAAGTCTGATTTCCGTGCCGTGAAGGTGCTCTCCTGTGAGGCTGTGAAGAAGTCCAAGAAGCTGCTGAAGTTCACTCTGGATGACGGAACCGGCACCGACCGTGTGATTTTGAGCGGCATTCATGAGTATTATGAGCCCGAGGAGCTGGTGGGCAAGACCTGCATCGCCATCACCAACCTGCCTCCCCGGCCCATGATGGGCATCGATTCCTGCGGCATGCTGATTTCCGCTGTCCACCACGAGGAGGGCGTAGAGAAGCTGCATTTGCTGATGGTGGATGACCACATCCCCGCCGGCGCTAAGCTGTACTAAGCATCCCAACCGAATTTGAGATGTTAGAGAGCCCCGTGAACGATCTGGTTCACGGGGCTCTTGCCGATGTATGGAGAGTAGGGTATGATGGGGGTACGTGTAGAGTGGAGGGATGATGTTTGAAGAGAGAATATGCGGAGGCATATGTCAGGTGGTATCATGAAAAAACAGTGAACATAAACTTTTTGTTTACGATGGTAGAGTTATATCTACCTTTTGCTGTTCCATCCGTTGCATTTGCTCATGTCAGCAAAAAATTTGTATCAGCTGTTCTTTTAGTTGCAGTAATTTTATTTCAGAGCATTGTTGCAATTATACTGAAAAGAAAATTCTCTCGGCTAACGTACTACCAGCAATTTCTGCTGACAGGACTGGCTACGCTTTATACTTCATTTGTATTCCTATTGCTCTCTATATCTTATGTGGAAGTGTCTGAATTTTGGCCTGGGTACTACGTAATATTTCCAGCAGCATGGCTTCTGATTGTTGGTGTAAATCTTGGATGGACTTGGTGGCGTGTTAAGAGTGGGTATTATGTTGGCAGAGAAGAAGGAAAAGAACCTCAAAAACTGGCTGGCTCTGTGCTTATCTTCTCTGTTGCTGGAGTTATAGTTGCTCGAATGACTGGCCCGCTGTTGGGACAAACAGCGATTCGCACTATCGTGGTATGGGGCATTTTTATCCTTAGTGCGTTGTTTACGGTGGGATGTCCCAATCTTCTCAAAGCGCATCTGGTTCGAAAGTATCAAATTTATGGGGCATCGGTAGAAGCGTATGAGCCGGACACAGAGAAGAAAAAGCCGTTACTCTTACGGATTTTCCTGGTGTTGCTGGTTGGAGCTTTGATAGTGATTGGAATACCTTTGGCCATAGACATCATAACACATTATTTGGGAGTATGATAACGTTCAACTTTCTTCAAGTGGACAATTGCAAGAGGGCGTTTAAGAAATTTCTTAAGTTTTCGATTTACACTGGATTAATGGCCCGTCAAATGGTATGATGTCAAAGATAGGCTCAGCCGTTGCACGGGAATGTTGTGGGGATGTGTCCCCATGATACCTGTGCACCAAAACACGGCGAACGTGTTGGAAATCTGACATACAAGGGAGTTTTTCTATGCTAGTATTGGAACTGTTGAAGTCTCTGTTCCTAGGCGTGGTGGAGGGCATCACGGAATGGCTGCCCATCAGCTCTACGGGACACCTCATTTTGGTGGATGAGTTCATCAAGCTCAACGTCACCACGGAATTTATGGATATGTACCGCTACGTAATCCAGCTGGGCGCTATTCTGGCGGTGCTGCTGCTGTTTTTCCACCGGCTCAATCCATTTTCTCCCCGCAAGTCTGTCCGCCAGAAACGGGACACTTGGAACCTGTGGGGCAAGGTGGTGCTGGCCTGCATCCCCTCTGCGGTGGTGGGCCTGCCCCTGAACGACTGGATGGATGAGCACCTCATGACCCCCTGGGTGGTGGCCGCTGCTCTGATCATCTATGGTCTTGGGTTCCTCTATGTGGAGAACCTGCACCGTACCCCCTCCGTTCGCAGTACCGGAGACATCACCTGGAAGACCGCTTTGCTTATCGGCCTGTTCCAGACTCTGTCCATCATCCCCGGTACCTCCCGTTCTGGAGCCACCATTCTGGGCGCCATTCTCATTGGCTGCGCCCGACCCGCCGCCGCTGAGTTCTCCTTCTTCCTGGCCATCCCCACCATGGTGGGCGTGAGCATTCTGAAGCTGGGCAAGTTCTTTGCCGAGAAGCTGATGGCAGGGGAGCCCGTCTTCACCGGGGAAGAGGCCGCCATTCTGGCCGTGGGCTTTGTGGTGTCCTTTGTGGTGTCGGTGGTGTGCATCCGATTCCTCATGAACTTTGTGAAAAAAAACGACTTCAAGATTTTTGGCTGGTATCGCATTGTGCTGGGCGCGCTGGTGCTGCTGTTCTTCGGCGTGCAGGCGCTTCTGGCTCACTGATTGGTACAAGAGAGACGGTTTTTCCCATGGGAGGAACCGTCTCTTGTCATTTGACTTTATTTCTGAAACTGTGGTATGATAAGGGCCAATTCCAGAGGCGGTGTGAGAGACGCCGCCCAAGAAGGCGAAAGTGGTGAAATTAGAATTGAATCCAAATCATGGGCTACAACCCAGAGAGGAGTCAAGAGAGAGTCATATGCAGCGCAATGGGCAGGGCGAGGCCCAGCATGCGCTGCGGGAGCTGGTACGTCGCTACGGCACCAAAGTGCTGGGAGACCCCAAGATTGGCCAGCTGGCCCGGGCCAATTCGGCCCTGGCCCCCTATGGAGCGATGTTAGAGGCCTTTGCCAGAGCGGGCCTCTATGCAACATACCTGGACCATGTGGAACAGGGCAGGGAGAAGGACGCTGCCATCCGTGCAGCGGCGGACCTCCTGGCCCCCGTGGATACACCCCAGCGGGCTGCTGCAGAGTGGGTGTGTCGCGTCAACTGGCGGGTGGTGGAGCGCCGCCGTCCCGGTCCCAGCGCGCCCGCCCCACAGCAGCGCACCAAGCAGCGGCGGAGGGCACCGTCCCGGTCCATCTCCCTTCCGTCCTTCAAATTCAGAAGGTCCAAAAAGAAAAAAGAGGAGAAAGACGGGTATCCCCTGTGGGCCACGGTGCTGTGCATAGCACGAATGCTGTTAGGCCTGGGGCTGATGGCGGTGGTGCTGTACAAGAGCGGAGCGGTGTCCCTGTTGGCTCGGATGGACGAGAACCTGTGGCGTCATCTGCCTGAGACGGTACAGCAATTCATTCTCCACGCCCCGCCTGTAGCCTGGGAGCGATGGCTGGTGGAGAGCTTGGCCCAGCGGCCACCCATGCTGGAGTTTGCAAAGCTGGTGTTGCGCCAAGCCTGGTATCCCGCTGGAATCGCCTGCCTGATGCTGTGGGGCGGCTACCTGACGGTATTTGCCCCTCTGGCAGCCCATCAAGGCCAGGGGCTGATTCGGCAGATGTTGGGCGGAGCAGTGGCCCTGGTGGTGCTGGCCATGTTGTCTCTATTTGGCGTGTCGGCGCTCTATGCCATTGCCTTTCTGTGGTGAGAACCCCAGCTACTTCTATCCTGATGAGAAGTCCGGTGCAGAACGTGATATTCTGCACCGGACTTTTGCTGTCTTCATGTTTTTTAGTGGTAACATTTCCTGCGCGATAGAAACCAATAGGACGGAAGGAGGAGAAAAGAGAGAATATTTTTAGGAAAAATATAAAATTGTATAATAAAACCAATTGAGCAAAGTTGCCTGTGGGTATCCAGAGGGCTGGATTATATTTCTTTTTGGAAACAATCAAAGGGACATAACATGTGATGTACCGGAAATTGAGTGAAATCTACAAAATTGTATTGTTGGCTCCTCACAAATCTGTAAAAAATGTGCATTTTTCGTTGACTACAAATTTAGGAAGTTGTATGATGAAATCAATCTTATCACATAGGAGGGGCATATGAAAAAGCAAGTTCTATCATTGTTGCTGGCGGCAGGCATGCTGTCCAGCTACGTGGCAGTTCCTGGCATGGTGCAGGCCAAAGCGGCTTCGCCAGAGGACAGCCTCGTGGCCAATTACCAGTTCAATGGTAACTGGCAAGATTCCGTCCATCCCGGTACTGTGGGTACTGGAGAAGGCTCCAGCCAGCCCACCCTTGTCACCGATGATACCCGGGGCGAGGTGATGAAGTCGGGCAGCGGGAAGAGCTGGGTCAAGACCGACAACCCGCTGTATGGCGAAGACCTGTCCGGAGGGTTCACGGTGAGCGCATGGATTGACGCCAACGCCGTGGACACCTGGCTGGGCATTTGGAGCTTCTCTTCCGGCACAGGCAACGCCGATGGATTCTATGGCATGTCCAGTAACGGCAGCATCTACTTCAACGACAATCCCGGCGCCGCCACCTATCAGGACATGAAGGAGTTTGGCGGTACCGTCACCAAGGACGGCGGCTGGGAGCATGTCACCGTGGTGATGGACAACCAGCAGATTCGCATGTATAAGGATGGGGCCCTGGTTAAGGAGCTGACTCCCTCCACCCAGGGCGTCAACCCGGGGAAGGGCACCGACTACATGCTGGACTTCGTCTCCAGCACCCAGTTTATCTATCTGGGCACAGCCAGCCCCCATTACTGGAACTCTGGGGACTTCAAGATGGACGACTTCAAGGTCTATTCCAAGGCCCTCACCGAGGACGAGGTGCGCACCGAGTACCTGTCCGACGAGACCGAGGCTGCTGCCATTGTGGCGGGGGACAAGGCCGCTTTGACCGTGGCTGACATGGCCAGCATGGACCTGACCCTGCCCACCGTGGGCAGCAGCGGCTACACCACCATCTCCTGGGTCTCCAGCAATCCCGATGTCATCGCTCCCGATGGCACCGTGGTGCGCCCGGAGGAAGACACCCAGGTGACCCTCACTGCCACCATCTCCCTGGGGCAGGTGTCTGACACCAAGGAGTTTACCGTGACGGTGCCCAAGCAGAACCCCAATGGCGATCTGGCCATTTATCGGGACCAGCTGACGCTGGGCGCTGGCTACATTGCCGGAGACCTGGAGCTGCCCGACTCCATCGGGGCTGCCTCCATCACCTGGACCTCCAGCGATGAGGAGTTTGTCACGTCTGAGGGCAACGTGACCCGCCCCCAGAACGGCAACGCCGCTGTGACCCTCACCGCTACCCTGAGCCTGGATGGGGCCGACGATGTGACCAAGGACATCAAGCTGGTGGTGCTGGAGCAGGGCGCGGACATCGCCTCCTATGTGAGCAATGACCCCGATCTGTCCACCGATGGCCTGCGTGGCCAGACCGGCGGCATGAAGGTTGCTCAGGAGGAGGCAGACGGCACCTTCACCGCTCTGCACAAGGACCAGCCCATCATGTACACCACCCTGGGGGCCAAGGCCTATGTGTCTCCCGTGCTGCTGCGCAAGGCAGATGGAGACCGCTTTGCCATGATCGCCGGGGATGGCGGCAACAACTCCACCATCCTGGTGTACGACTCGGACGACCTCATCGACTACACCAACGAGCGCACGGTGTCCCTGCCCGGCGTGTCCAGCATCGCCAAGCTGGCGTGCGTGTACGATTTGACCGCAGAGGAATACCTTTTGTATGTAGAGGATAAGGCCGGGACGGTGCACCAGTACTCCTCCAAGGATTTGTCTGCGTTTGAAAAAGCAGAAAGTACAAATTATACCTTCTCCAGCCTGTCTGGCGTGCCCTCTGACGCTGTGTGGGCCACCTCCATCCCCCTGACCCAGGCGGAGTATGACAAGCTTACTGCCAAGTACTCCAACCCCTACAACACCTCCATCACCCCGGTGACCCAGGAGGTGACCGTGGAGGAGAACGGCGATGCCCAGCAGGCTCTGGATGAGGCTGTGGGTGAGCTGATCGCTCAGTACTCCAACGGGGAAGAGCGCACCTACGATGTGCGCTGGAATACCTCCGATCTGGACAAGGTGGACACCAGCCGTCCCGGCGTGGAGTACACCATCCGGGGCACCATCGGTGGCAGTGCTTACTACACCGACGCCCAGGACCCCCTCATTGAGGAGCGGGCAGACCCCAGCATTACCTACGACGAGGAGCGGGACCTGTACTACTTCACCGCCTCCTATCCCGTCAACGGCAAGGACGGGGCGGACGGCTATGACCGCCTGGTCATCCGTGTGGCGGACACCATCGAGGGTCTGGCCGACGCCCAGGAGTATGTGATCTGGGACGAGAGTGAGAGCCAGGGCTTTGGTCAGTTCATCTGGGCCCCCGAGCTGCACAAGATCGGCGACTCCTGGTACTTCCTGAGCACCGCCGCCCGGGTGGAGAGCGGGTACAGCTTCGATCTGCGCCCCTTCCTGCTCAAGTGCAACAACGCCGATGACATCACCAACCCCGACAGCTGGGGCGAGCCGCAGCGCATCAACCTCAAGGCCGGGGATACCACCGCCCTCAACGCCATGTCTCTGGACATGACTTACTTTGAGGTGGGGGACAAGGCCTACTACGCCTGGGCCGACTTTACCCGCAATGCGGACAACCCCAACGGCGTGTCCAGCATCTACATCGCCAGCGTGGACCCTGTAAACCCCACCCAGCTGACCAGCAACTGCTCGGTGATCTCGGTGCCGGAGTACTACTGGGAGCTCCAGCGCTACACTGTCAATGAGGGGCCCTCTGTGCTCCAGAACAATGGCAAGGTGTACATGGCCTTCTCCGCCTCCGGCACCGGCGCAGAGTACTGCATCGGCCTGCTCACCGCGGATGCCACCAGCGATCTGCTGGACCCCGACTCCTGGACCAAGACCCCCTATCCCATCATGACCAGCGGCGACTTCAACGACGAGCTGTGCGGCCCTGGCCACAACTCCTTTACCGTGGATGAGGATGGCAACCCTGTCATCGTCTACCACGCCCGCAACGCCGCCGAGCACGCCAACCACAGCGGCGACCCCCTGTACGACGCCTGCCGCCACGCCTACGTCAAGCCCGTGTTCTTTGACTCCGAGGGCGTGCCTGTGCTGAACATGTCCGACGACGAGTTTGTGAAGGGCGGCTCTGAGATCACCGTGACCCTGAAGGTGGCCGGTGAGGCCCAGGAGGCCCAGCCTGTGCTGGAGTACAACTTTGACGAGGATTGCAACGGCGAGACCGCCAAGGACAGCGTGGGCGACAACGACGCCACTCTGGAGGGCGGCGCTGTGTACGCCCAGGACCCCGACTACGGCCAGGTGCTCTACTTGGACGGCGACAGCAGCGACGGCTGGGGCGGCAATGACAGCTATCTGGCCTTCCCCGAGGGCTTCTTCGACGGCATGGACAGCGTCACCATCTCCATGGACGTCAAGGAAGTGACCCGCTGGGGCAACTTCTTCACCTTTACCATTGGTCAGGACAACCAGAAGTACCTGTTCCTGAAGACCATGCCCACCAACCTGAAGCTGGCCATCACCACTGGTAGCTACAGCACCGAGCAGATTGCCTCCTGGAGCGGCGCCTATCCCGACAACAGCCGCACTTGGGTGAACCTCAAGCTGGTGGTGACCAAGGATAGTATCAGTATTTACCGGGACGGTGAGCTGGTGGCAGAGAAGCAGAACACCGGCATCAGCATCTCCGATCTGGGCGACAACCTGAAGGCCTATCTGGGCAAGTCCTTCTACGGGGAGGACCTGTACTTCCGTGGCTACTTCGACAATGTGAAGGTTTACGACTACGCCATGTCTGAGTGGGAGGTCAAGACCTCTTACCAGCAGGACGAGGCGGACCGTCTGGCCATGCTGGAGGACGTGCAGCGGGTGGCCGAGACCTTTACCATCCCCAACGCCGACGACATCCGGGGCAACATCACCCTGCCCCAGGAGCAGGACGGCGTGAGCATTTCCTGGACTTCCTCCAACGAGGACGTCATCAGCACCGCTGTGGTGGAAAACGAGAACTACGATGCCACCCCCGCTGGTGTGGTCACCCGCGGGGAGGAGGACCAAACCGTCACCCTCACCGCTGTCTTCTCCAAGGAGGGCCAGACTTCCGTGACCAAGACCTATGACGTGGTGGTCAAGGCCAAGGCGGAAGCCGTCACCGAGGACGACTATGTGGGCTACCTGTTTGTCCACTTCACCGGCAACGAGGCCGCTGCCTCCCACGAGCAGACCTACTTCTCCATCAGTGAGGACGGCTTGAACTGGACCGACCTGAACAACAACCAGGCAGTGCTTACCAGCAACATCGGTGAGAGCGGCCTGCGGGACCACTTCATCGCCCGGGCGCCCGAGGGCGACAAATACTACATGATCGCCACCGACCTGAGCATCTACCACAACGGCGGCAACTGGCCCGGCGCTGGCGGCAGCGGCAGCCACGGCATTGTGGTGTGGGAGTCCACCGACCTGGTGAACTGGAGCGAGCCCTGGATTGCCGAGATCGCCCCCGAGAACGCCGGATGCACCTGGGCCCCGGAGTTCATCTATGATGACACCACCGGGGAGTATGTGGTGTACTGGTCCGCCACCTCCATTGAGGTGGACGAGGAGGGCAACATCGCCCAGGAGTATGAGAACCACGCCATCTATTACAGCAAGACCCGTGATTTCCGCACCTTCACCGATCCCGTGCTCTACCACGCCGGTGGCACCGATGCCAACGGCAAGCGCATCAAGGTCATCGACTCCACCATGATCGAGGACGATGGCAAGTACTACCGCTATACCAAGAACGAGAGCCGGGGCATCATCGAGATTGACGTGGCCGACTCCGTGCTGGGCACCTTCACTCCCATCGAGTCTGTGGACCTGAGCACCAACCTGCCCGCCGCTCAGGGCGCTGTGGAAGGCCCCATCATCTTCAAGCTCAACGAGAAGAGCGCAGAGGGTGAGGACCAGTGGTGCCTGATGGTGGACCGCTTCGCCAGAGGCCAGGGCTACTATCCTCTGATCACCACCGATCTGTCCTCCGGGGAGTTCACCATGCTGGACGACAGCCAGTACTCCATGCCCAGCAAGTACCGCCATGGCTACGTGATGCCCCTCACCGCCAAGGAGTATGACGCTCTGCAGCGCGCCTACGGCTCTGAGGACTATGTGAGCACCTACCTGCTGGAGCAGACCATTGAGGCTGCCAAGGGCATCGACATGGACGCCCTGACCCAGGACAGCGCCCAGGCTCTGGCCCAGGCCATCGCTACCGCGGAGGAGGCTCTGACCACCGTTCAGACCACCCAGGAGGCGGACGCCGCCGCCCAGGCTCTGCAAGAGGTCATGGACAACCTGACCTATCAGGAGGACGTGGTGCTGGAGTCCATCCAGGTCACCGCTCCCAACAAGACTGAGTACACCCAGGGCGAGGAGCTGGACCTCACTGGTATGACCGTCACCGCCACCTACAGCAACGGCACCACCCAGGATGTCACTGCCCAGGCCAGCGTTACCGGGTATGACAAGGACCAGGTGGGTGCACAGACCATCACCGTCACCTACACCCAGGACACCATCACCGTCACCGACACCTTCACTGTCACCGTGACAGAGGTGGAGGAGCCCAGCAATGTGGACAAGACTCTGTTGGAGAAGACCATCGCCTATGCCGAGACCCTGTCCACCGACGGTGTCACCGACTCCGCCGTGGCCGCTTTCCAGAAGGCCTTGACCGAGGCCAAGGCCGTGATGGCCGACACCAATGCCACCCAGGAGCAGGTGAACGCCGCTTGGGACAACCTGCTGGAGGGCATCTGGGGTCTGGGCCTTGTCCAAGGCGACAAGACTCTGCTGGAGCAGCTTATCACCAAGGCCGACGGCATGATGGCGGACGCTGACAAGTATGTGGCCACCAACTGGCAGCAGCTGGTGGACGCTCTGGCCGCAGCCAAGGACGTGGCCGCGGATGGGGATGCCATGGATGAGGACATCCAGCCTGTGGCGGAGGCTCTGCTGAATGCCATCCTGGCCCAGCGTTTCAAGGCGGACAAGTCCATCCTGGAAGGCCTCATCGGCCAGGCCGAGGGCATGGACCTGACCGGATACACCGCCGAGTCTGTGGCCGCCTTCCGCACCGCTCTGGCCACGGCCCAGGCTGTGATGGCGGATGCCACCCTGTCTGAGGACGACCAGAAGACTGTGGACGAGGCCGTGGCCGTTCTCACCGCTGCCATGAACGGCCTCACCGCCCAGGGCGAGACTCAGCCTTCGGACAAGCCCGAGACCACCGACAAGCCCCAGGCTACCCAGAAGCCCGACTCGGAGGGCGGAAGCGTTCAGACTGGGGACCAGGCCAATGTGGTGCTGCCCGCAGCGGTGACTCTGCTGGCTCTGGTAGGACTGATGTTTGTGATTAGCTACGGAAAAAAGAAACGGGGGTAAGAACAGCGTATGAACCGCAAACGGTTTGTGGCAGCCGCCACGGCAATGCTTATGTGCATTGCCGTGGGCGGCTACGCCGCTGTGGCAGGGCAGGAGACCCAGCCCCAGGTGAAAGTCCTGGATAAGAGTGTATCCGGCAATCCCATGCTGGGCTTTGATGAAAATGGCGACGTGCTCTACGGCGGAGACCCCTCCATTTTGGTGGACGGGGACACCGTATACTGCTACGTGGGGCATGACACCTCCACCGGTGAGTACTATCACATGCCGGATTGGCGGTGCTACTCCTCCACAGACATGGAGAACTGGACCTATGAGGGGGAGATCCTCAACGCCGCTGACATCTCCTGGGCGGCGGATGACGTGTCCGCCTGGGCTTCTCAGGTGGCCAAGGGCAGCGATGGAAAGTATTATCTGTACTACTGCACCGAGGCGGACCGAGCCAACGGCGGCGGTAAATCCATCGGTGTGGCGGTGGCTGACCAGGCCACAGGTCCCTTTGTGGACATTGGCCACCCCCTGGTGCGCAACATCGACACCCCCAACGGCCCCCACACCTGGGAGGACATCGACCCCACCATCTGGATGGAGACGGATGAGAACGGAGTGGAGCACCGGTATCTGGGCTGGGGCAACAACCGCTTCTTCGTCTGTGAGCTCAACGAGGACATGGTCTCCATCCTGGACCGGGACGGCGACCCCGCCCACCTCTCGGTGGGCTACTACTCGGAGGACGGCACCCCCAATGACATCGTCATTGGCAAGATGAACGGCATCGAGATCTTCAACGACCAGGACAAGTTTGAGGGCCACAGCTACACCGAGGCCCCCTACTACTACCGGCAGCAGGATGAGAATGGCAACTATTTTGGCCCCTATTACATGTTCTTTGCCACCGACTGGCGGGAGCAGATGGCCTACGCCACCACCGATGACATTATGACCAATGAGTGGGAGTTTGGCGGCATCCTCATGGAGCCCTCTGCCACAGGCAACACCAACCACATGGCAGTCTTTGACTTCCAGGGTCAGACCTACTTTGTCTACCACGACGGCAGCCTGCCCCACGGCAGCGGCTTCCGCCGGGTGGCCTGTGTGGAGAAGATGGAGATCAATGCCGATGGCACCATCGACCCCATCGCCAAGACCGCTGTGGGCCTCACCGGTACGGTGAGCACCATCACCGACTACACCGGGGCCTATGTGGCCAACGAGCCCTTTGAAAACTCCCTGTCCGACTCCTTCTACCCCATCACCGACTGGAGCACCGCCAGCCTCACCGCCCGGGGCAGCAAGGACATTCTGGTGGACTTCTTCCAGACCGGCACCGAGAAGGAGTGGGAAATCAATCCCGGTAAGGCGGACAAGAGCGTGGAGGAGTACGTCTCCATTGAGTCCAACAACAAGCCGGGCTTGTACATCACCGCCGGGGACAGCTCCGGGGACACCATCCCTGTGGTGCTGGCCCAGGACGCCGGTGGCACCCAGGACGAGGCTCTGCGCATGACCTTCCGCACCCTGGAGGGTTTTGCCGGAAAGGGCGTGAGCTTTGAGAGCGTGAAGTACCCCGGCTACTACCTGGTCAGTCGGGACGGCGATCTGCTGCTGGCCCAGGACGTGGGGGACGAGGAGGCCACCTTCTTTGTCTCCACCGAGGACACCGCGGTCACCAGCCAGCCTGCCGACGTGCAGAAGACCACCCGGATGTACACGGTGGGGGAGACCCTGAACACCGACGACATCCGTATCCTGCTCCAAACGGGGGACGGCCAGTATGTGACGGTGGACCACTACACCACCAACGCCTCTGAGGTGGACATGAGCACCACGGGTAAGAAGGAGTTGCGGGTCACCTACCAGTACGCAGGCAAGCAATATGAGGCTTCCATCACCATCACCGTGGTGGAGCAGGACTACCGCTGAGAGGAGGAAGACAGGGATATGAAACACAGCAAATTCATCTCTGCCCTGTTGGCCGGGGCCATGGTGTTTACCAGTACCTCTCTGCCGGGTTACCTCCAGGCCAGCGCCCAGGGCGTGGCTCTGGAGGACGGACTGGTGGCCGACTATTCCTTTGACGGCGAAACCCTCGCCGACGAAAAGGGGGGCAGCGGTGCCTCCGCCATCGTGACGGGGCTCAATGCCTACAGCGGCGCCCCCGTCTATGAAGCGGGTAAGGAGGGCAAGGCCCTCCGGCTGGGGGACTACGGCTTGAAGCTGAACCGGGAGGACCTGGGGGACAACTTCACCGTGTCCCTGTGGCTGAACTGGGACGGCTCGGTGGTGTATAACCAGAGCGTCCTCTTCCTGGGCTATCATAACCCGGAGAAGTGGCTGGCTGTGGGCGGAACAGAACACGACGGCCTGACCAACAGCCGTTTTTGGGCCAACGGCAACGGCTATTCCTGGACCACACTGGGCAGTGCCGACCTCAGCGGGGGCTGGCACCAGTTGACCCTGGTGGGTTCCTCCGGCGGCGTGGCCGCCTACCTGGACGGGGAACTGTGCGGGTCTGGGACCAGCAACGGACCCCTCACCGGGGCAGACCAGGACATCTATGTGGGTGTCAACAACTGGGACGAGGAGTTTACCGGGCTGGTGGACGAGGTCAAGGTGTACGACCGCACCCTCAGTGAGGCGGAGATCTACCGTCTCTATGACAGTGAGACCTCCACCGAAACCCTGTTGGACCAGACTGGCATCACCGCCACCTCCAGCTTGAGCATGGTGGTGGGGCGCACCCAGTCCATTGAGGTCTCCATGCACCCGGTGGTGGCAGCAGCTGTCCCCACCGTCATCTATGAGACCAGTGACGACACCGTGGCCCAGGTTTCCCAGGACGGCGTGGTTACCGCGGTGGCCTCCGGCAACGCCGTCATCACCACCACCGTGACCCTGGGGTCTGTAACCAAGACCGCCCAGACCAACGTGACGGTGGGCGGCACCCTGGACGATCGCCTGGTGGCTTCCTTCGACTTTGAGAACACCCTGGACAACGGAGTGGAGGGCGGCACCGATGCCCAGGCCCTGGGGTACAAGCTGGGCAGCTACACCGGAGAAGTGAGCTATGAGCAGGGCCGGGACGGCCAGGCGGTCCGCCTGGGCGACTATGGCCTGAAGCTCAACCAGCAGGATGTGGGGGACGAGTACACCGTGTCCTTCTGGGTGAAAAACCATTCCGCGCTGGCGGAAAACCAGGTGCTGCTCCTTCTGGGCTATCATGACCCGGAGAACTGGATGGCTCTGTCCGGCAGCCAGAGCAACACCTCCAAACTGAAGTTCTGGGGCAATGGCGGCGGATTTAGCTGGACCACGCTGGCCAATACCTCCGTGCCCGCCGACACCTGGCACCAGATCACCATCACTGGAACCCAGGGTCAGGCCACCCTGTATCGGGACGGCGTGAGCCTGGGTACCGTCCAGAGCAACAACCCCCTGTCTGGGTCCAATGCGGACATCTACCTGGGCGTGAACAACTGGGATACCCTGTTTGACGGCCTGGTGGATGAAGTGCGAGTGTACAACATCGCCCTGTCCCAGGAGGAAGTGCAGGAGCAGGCCCTGGATGAGTTCCAGACCATGTTCCAGCAGAGCGTAGAGGGGACCCTTGAGGTCGCCCAGCTGCTGGGGGACAACGACAGTGCCCAGGATGTGCGCTATGACCTGACCCTGCCCCAGACTGCCGGAGGCATGGATGTGACCTGGACCAGCAGCAACCCGGATGTCATCGCCGCGGACGGCTCTGTGACCAGCCCGGAGACGGACACCGACGTGTCCCTCACAGCAGTGTTCCAGAACGGCCTGCTGCGCTATGAGGTGAGCTTTGACTTCACCGTCACTGCCTTTGACCGTTCCCAGCTGGACACTCTGCTGGAGCAGGCACGTGCGGTGGACACCACATTGCTCACCCCGGAGAGCGCCCAGCGTCTGGCTCAGGCCGTTGAGGCTGCGGAGGGTGTGGAGAACACCTTTGCAGCGGTGGACCAGGCGGTCCGGACCCTGTGCTTTACCCTGGACCACCTCTACTACCGGGATGAGGCGGTGAACCCTTTCGCCTTCATCCAGGAGGCAGAGACCCAGGTGGAGCTGGAGGCAGGGGAGACCGCCCAGGTGTTCACCCTTCCCGACCGTGTCAAGGACTATGTCACCGTGACCTACACCACTGGAAATGAGGACGTGGCCACGTATCAGGACGGCGTGGTGACCGTAGCGGGCTCTGGAAAGACCATTGTCACTGCCACCGTCACCGCCAAGTATGACGGCTTCCAGATGGCCTATTCCACTGCCGTAGAGGTGCTGGGTCAGCCGGAGCCCACTCCCGAGCCCGGCGATGTGGACAAGACTCTGTTGGAGAAGACCATCGCCTATGCCGAGACCCTGTCCACCGATGGTGTCACCGACTCCGCCGTGGCCGCCTTCCAGAAGGTGCTGGCCGAGGCTAAGGCCGTGATGGCTGACGAGAACGCCGACCAGGCCCAGGTGAACGCCGCTTGGGACAATCTGCTGGAGGGCATCTGGGGGCTAGGCCTTGTCCAAGGCGACAAGACTCTACTGGAGCAGCTCATCACCAAGGCCGACGGCATGATGGCTGAGGCCGACAAGTATGTGGAGACCAACTGGCAGCAGCTGGTGGACGCTCTGGCCGCAGCCAAGGACGTGGCCGCGGATGGGGATGCCATGGACGAGGACATCCAGCCTGTGGCGGAGGCTCTGTTGGACGCCATCCTGGCCCAACGCTTCAAGGCGGACAAGTCCATCCTGGAAGACCTCATCGGCCAGGCCGAGGGCATGGACCTGACCGGATACACCGCCGAGTCCGTGGCCGCCTTCCGCACCGCTCTGGCCACGGCCCAGGCTGTGATGGCGGATGCCACCCTGTCTGAGGACGACCAGGACAAGGTGGACGATGCCGTAGCAGCTCTGAGCGCCGCCATGGACGGCCTCACCGCCGAGGGCGAGACTCAGCCCTCGGACCAGCCCGAGAGCTCTCAGAACCCTGAGACAACCGACCAGCCCCAGGCCACTGAGAAGCCGGAGAACGTGCCTCAGACGGGCGACTCCGCTCAGCTGATGGGATATGTGGCCGCTCTGGCCACTGCTGTGATGGCGCTGGGCGCTGTCACCGTGGTGCGTCGCCGCCGCCGCAATTGAATCGGTTTAGGCTGAGAAATCAGCCAAAATAAGAAAAAGGGATGCGCCGCAAACCTGTCAGGTTTGCAGCGTATCCCTTTTTGTCTGATTGTGCAGGAAGGAAACTTACCCTTCATGGATGGGGGCGGGTGTGCTATAATCAAACGGTATCTGTGTGTGGAACCCTTGCGAGAAAGAGAGGAACAAGATGAACGAGAGAAAGCGCCCCCTGTGGCTGTTTTTTACCTATCTCAGACAGGGAAAAGGACACCTGGCCCTGTATCTCCTGTTGGCGCCCCTCAACGCTCTGGTGGAGATCGGCTTGGCGGCGGCTATGGCCTCTGCTGTGGACTATGCCATGTCCGGCCAAGTGCAGGACATGGGGCGGTATGTGGGCCTTTACGCCCTCTATGTGCTGCTGGGCTTCGGGGTGGGCTACGGCGTGAAACGGGCCCGGATTTTGCTGTTGGGCCGGGTGATTGCCGCCTTGAAGCAGGACGTCTATGAGCATGTGATGTACTTTCCCTATCCCAAGTTTCGGGAGAACAATTCCGCGGAGTACCTGGCGGAGCTGACCAGCAACATGGAGATCGTCCGGGAGTCCTATTTCACCGCTCTGTTGCGCCTCTATCCCGAGGTGTTAAAGTTTGTGGTGGCCACCGTGGCCATGATATGGCTGAGCCCCTGGCTGGGGATGTACGTCCTGCTGCTGGCGGGATTGCAGATGGTGGTACCCGTCATTTTCTCCAAGAAGATCACGGAGAAGGGGCGTTATTACGCTCAGTGCAACGAGGGGTATATGGTCACCGCTAAAGAGGACCTGCTGTCCTATGAGACCTCCACCCTGTATCAGATTTTGGGCTTTCTCACCGGGCGGCACCGGAAGAAGAGCGTGGAAACCGAGCGGGCCCGCAGCGACTCCAAACTGATCAACGCCATGTCCTATGAGGTGTCCTTTGCCATCGGCAACGTGATGTACCTGGGCATCTACGTCATCGGCGCCTTTCTCACCCTCACCGGACACCTGGGGGTGCCCGCCATCATTGCCGCCGCCCAGCTGATGGTGTACATTGCCTCTCCGCTGACCACCATCAGCGGGGACATTGCCGAGCTGAAATCGGCCCTGAAGGTGGTGGGGCAGTATGTGCAGCTGGTGACAGGGCCCCAGCGTCCCCAAGGGGGTGTCCAACCCGGCCCCTTTGCCCACAGCCTGTCCCTGGACCACGTCACCTTCTCCTATGGGGATCGCACGCTGCTCAGCGGCCAGAGCTACGCCTTTGAAAAGGGGAAGAAGTACATCATCCACGGGGAGTCTGGCTGCGGAAAATCCACCCTGCTGAAACTCTTGCAGCGGCTGCTGCCGCCCCAGGCCGGGGCTGTGACCCTGGACGGGGTGGATGTGGAGCAGGTAGACCGGACAGCCTATGCCGCCAAACTGTGCTGTATTCCCCAAGAGCCATTCCTCTTTGACGATACCATCCTGGAAAACGTGCGGCTCTACCGGGATTACACCCAGGAGCAGGTGATGGAGGCTTTGGACAAAGCGGGGCTTGCCCAAATGGTGGCCCGGCTGCCCCAGGGGGTCCACACCCCCATCGGGGAGAACGCCTCCTTCCTCTCCGGCGGAGAAAAGCAGCGGCTGGCCATTGCCCGGGCCCTGCTCTCCAACCCGGAGATTTTGCTGGTGGACGAGGGCACCTCCCACTTGGACCCGGCCACCGCCCAGGAGATTGAGACACTGATTTTCTCCATCCCTCACCTGACGGTGATTGCCGTGTCCCATATCCTCCACCCCTCCACGGTGGAGATGGCCCACAAGATGCTCCATCTCCACGGGGGCATGCTGGAGGAAGAACCCATACCATGAAAGAAGGGAACATCCATGAGAATTTTAATGCTGGGAAACAGCTTTACCTTTTTTAACGATATGCCGGACATGCTGGCTGAGCTCACTGGGGCGGAGGTGGTAGCCCACACCCGAGGTGGGGCGCGCCTGTCCGAGCAGCTCAACCCCAACACCCGGATGGGGGCCGCCACCCAGGCGGCGCTGCGGGAGGAGAAATGGGACTATGTGGTACTCCAGGAGATGAGCAACGGCCCCATCACCAGTCCGGCGTCCTTTTTCAGCAGCGTCACCCGCCTGTGTGAGCAGATTCGGGCCAATGGAGCGGTACCGGTGCTCTACGCCACCTGGGCCTATCAACGGGGCGGGGCGAAGCTCCGGGCCTTTGGCATGGACTACGACCAGATGTACCAGCAGCTCCACCAGGCCTACGCCCAAGCGGCCCAGGACACCGGGGCGTTGATGGCGGATGTGGGCACCCGGTTTTACCAGCTGGCGGACCAACAGGAGCTGTACGCCCAGGACAGCTACCACCCCAGTGAGGCGGGCTCCCGCCTGGCCGCCCAGGTGCTGGCCCAGACCATCCAGCGGGGGACCGAAGACGTATGAAATTCATCCATTTGTCCGACCTGCACCTGGGAAAGCGGGTCAACGAGTATTCCATGCTGGAAGACCAACGGTATATTTTAAAGAAAATTATACGCATTGTAGAGGATGAGCGGCCCCAGGGGGTGCTCATCGCCGGGGACGTATACGACAAGTCGGTGCCCACGGCGGAGGCAGTGGCCCTGCTGGATGACTTCCTGGTCCAGCTGTCCCGGCGGGGGCTCCAGGTCTATCTCATCAGCGGCAACCATGACTCCCCGGAACGCATGGCCTTTGGCGGGCGGCTGATGGAGCAAAGCGGCATCCACATCGCCCCGGTGTACAACGGCACGGCGGCGGTGTATACCCTCGCCGATGAGTATGGCCAAGTGCATATCCATCTGCTCCCCTTTGTCAAGCCCGCCTATGTGCGGCGATATTTTCCCGAGCAGGAGATCACCAGCTACACCGACGCGGTCACCACCGCCATCCAGGCCATGGAGGTGGACTGGAGGGAGCGGAACATCCTGGTGACCCACCAGTTTGTCACCGGGGCCACCCGGTGCGACTCGGAAGAGGTATCGGTGGGAGGCACCGACCAGGTGGACGTGTCCGCCTTTGACGACTTCGACTATGTGGCTTTGGGCCATCTCCACGGGCCCCAGACGGTGGGGCGGGAGACGGTGCGCTACTGTGGTACCCCTCTGAAATACTCCTTTTCCGAGGCGGGACACCACAAGTCTGTGACCGTGGTGGAGCTGGGGGAGAAGGGAAATGTGGCGGTGCGCACCGTGCCCCTCACCCCGCTGCGGGACCTGGTGGAGCTGCGGGGCAGTTATGAGCAGCTCACCCTCCGGGACTTCTACCAGGGCACCCGCTATCCCCAGGACTATATCCACATCACCCTCACCGATGAGGAGGACATCCCCGACGGAATGGCCAAGCTGCGTATTATCTATCCCCACTTGATGAAGCTGGACTATGACAATTGCCGCACCCGGGCAGAGCATTCCATTGAGATGGAGGAAGACCAGGAGAAAAAGTCTCCGCTGGAGTTGCTGGACCAGTTTTACGCCCTGCAAAATGGGCAGCCCATGGGGGAGGAGCAGCGGGCCTTTGCCCAGCAATTGATGGAATCCATTTGGGAGGGTGAGCGATGAGACCACTACACTTGACCTTGTCCGCCTTCGGCCCTTATGCCGGGCAGGTGGAAATTCCCCTGGAACAGCTGGGAGAGCGGGGGCTGTACCTCATCACCGGAGACACCGGGGCGGGGAAGACCACCATCTTTGATGCCATCACCTATGCGTTGTATGGGGAGCCCAGCGGGGACAACCGGGACCCATCTATGTTCCGCTCCAAGTACGCCCAGCCGGACACCCCCACCTGGGTGGAGCTGGTATTCTCCTACGGCGGGCAGACCTACACGGTCCGGCGCTCCCCGGAGTATGAGCGCCCCGCCAAGCGAGGGGGCGGCACCACCCTCCAGCGGGCGGAGGCGGAGCTGCACCTCCCTGACGGCCGCCTGGTCACCAAGACCCGGGAGGTCACCGGGGAAATTGTGAATATCATCGGACTGGACCGCAGCCAGTTTGCCCAGATTGCCATGATCGCCCAGGGGGACTTTCTCAAGCTGCTGCTGGCGGATACCCGTAGCAGACAGGAGATTTTTCGCAAGCTCTTCCCCACCCGAGGGTACATGGTGTTCCAGGAGAAGGTGAAAAGCGAGAGCGGCGCTCTACAGAGGGAGTGTGAGGCGGCTCGAGCCAGCGTCAAACAGTACATCGACGGGGTGCTCTGCCCCCGGGAGGACCCGATGTACCCCCAGTGGGAGCGGGCCTGGGCGGGAGAGCTGCCCATCCAGGAGACGGTGGAACTTCTGGAGGCCCTCTTGGAGCAGGACCGGGAGCGGGACACCCAATGCAGTGAGGAGCTGGAACAGCTGGACGGAGAGTGGAAGGCTGTCACCGCCCTGTTGGCTAAGGCGGAGGAGCTGGAAAAGGCCCAAAGCCAGCTGGAAGAGGCCCAAGCCCGGCGGAAGACCTGTGCCGCCCAGTGGGAGGCGGCGCAACAGCAGCTGGAGGCCCAGACGGCACAGGCACCACAGTTGGAAGGCCTGCGGGCCCAGTTGGCGGACCTGGAGGCAGGGCTGCCCCGGTATCAGGAGCTGGACCAGCTGCGCCAGAATCTTACGGCTCAAACCCAGAGCATCCGACAACAGAGCACCTGGCTGGAGGAGCAGGAGAACGAGCAGCGGCGGCGGGAAAAGGAGCTGGAACTCTGGCGGCAGGAGCGGGCGGGCCTGGAAGAGGCAGGAGCCCAGCGGGAGCGGCTGCTGGGACAGCAGACCCGGGCCCAGGAACAGAGCCAGCAGCTGGAGGAATTAAGCACCCTGCTGGCAGGGTGCCGTCAGGCCCGTGTGAACTTGGAGAATGCCCAGAAACGCTATGGTGTGGCCCGGCAGAAGGCACAAGCGGCTCAAGAGGACTACACCGGGAAAAATCAGGCCTTTTTGGATGAGCAGGCGGGAATTTTAGCCCAGCAGCTGGCAGAGGGCCAGCCCTGTCCCGTGTGCGGGTCCCTGGCCCATCCCACCCCCGCCCAACTCTCCCCGGGGGCACCCACGGAGGAGGAGCTGAACCGGGTCAAGCAGGCCTGGGAGGCGGCCCAGCAGACCGCCAGCACCTGGAGTGTGGAGGCGGGAAAGGCCCGTACAGCTCTGGAGGAGCGGGAGCAGCGTCTGCGCAGTCAAATGGTTCACGTGCTGCCAGAGCAGGGGGCAGACCAGCCCTTGGACCAGGTGGCCCAAGCCATTCGGGAGGCCCAGAGAAAAGCCCAGGAGGCATTGGACCAGGTGAGGGGACAGCTGCGCCAGGTGGAGGCTGCCTTGGCGCGCAAGCGACAGCTGGACACTCAAATTCCCCAGCAGGAACAGCGGCTAGGAGAGCTGGAGCAGGCCATAGCTTCTGCTCGGGAGCAGCTGGCAGGAGCAAACAGCCGGCGGGAAGAGCTGCAGGGGCAGATTCACACCCTGGAAGGGCAGCTGCGCTACCCTCAGGCGGAACAGGCCAGACAGGAGCAGAGTGACCTGAAAGGGAAGCTCCAGCGGCTGGAGGAGGCTCAAACTCAGGCTCAGCGGCGGGCCAATGCCGCCCAACTGGCCCTGACGGGGGCAGAGGAGGCGGTGAAGCAGCTGACCCACCTGGTGGAGCAGAGCCAGCCGGTGGACTTGGTGGCCCAGCGGGCCCGCAGCCAGGAGCTGACCCTGCGGCGTGCCCAGTTGACTGCTGTGCAGCGGGAGCTCCACACCCGCATTACTACCAACCGCACTGCCTTGGAACAAATCCAGGGAAAGACCGCCCAGCTCACCCAGCTGGAGCAGCGGTATACCTGGGTGCGCACGTTGTCCAACACCGTCAACGGTACCTTGCCGGGGAAGGAGAAAATCGCCCTGGAGACCTATGTGCAGATGACCTTCTTTGACCGCATCCTCCGCAGAGCTAACCTGCGGCTGCTGGTGATGACCGGGGGCCAGTACGAGCTAAAGCGCCGCCGGGAGGCGGCGGGCAGCCGGGGCCAGAGCGGCCTGGAGATGGATGTCATCGACCACTACAACGGCACCCAGCGCAGCGTCAAGTCTCTGTCCGGGGGCGAGTCCTTCCAGGCCTCTTTGGCCCTGGCCCTGGGGCTGTCCGATGAAATCCAGTCCTCTGCCGGGGGTATCCGCCTGGACACCATGTTCGTGGACGAGGGTTTCGGCTCCCTGGACGAGGAATCCCTGAACAAGGCCATGGGGGCGCTGGGAGATTTGGCCCAGGGCAACCGCCTGGTGGGCATCATCTCCCATGTGTCCGAGCTCAAGGAGAAAATCGACAAACAGATCGTGGTGCGCAAGGACCGCACCGGCGGCAGCCGGGTGGAGATTGTGGTGTGACACAGCATTGAAATTTGCCTATAGTTATGGTATAGTAAATACGTTCAATTTTACCACAGGGAAAGAAGGGTACGCATGAAGTGGTTGTATCGAATTATCTGCGCCATCCTCATTGTTGTGATGGCGGTGTCAGGGTATAAGATTTGGAGTATCATGTCGGAGTACAAGGAGGGCGAGGACGCCTACGGAGAGCTGGAGCAGTTTGTGAGCATCCCCAGCGAGCTGCCTGTGATTCCCTCCGAGTCTGGCGAGGAAGAGAACCCAGATGGCACTCCGGCCCCCCAGGCTACCGAGAATTTGAATCAGTTCCCGGTGGTGGATTTTAATTCCTTGAAGGGGATCAACCCGGACGTGATGGCCTGGATTTACATCCCCGGCACCCATGTCAACTATCCTGTGGTGCAGGGTTCGGACAATGAGTACTACCTCAACCGCCTGTTCACCGGTAAGTGGAACAGTGCGGGCGCCATTTTCATGGACTACCGCAACGAGGCAGACCTCACCGACCCCAATACCATCATCTACGGCCACCAGATGAACAACAAGACCATGTTCAACGACCTGCGCCACTATGCCGACCAGAGCTTCTATGAGGAGCACACGGTGGGCTACCTGATGACCCCGGACCAGACCTATCTGCTGCAATTCTTCTCCGGCTATGTCAGCAGCGTGGACACCAACGCCTGGCAGCTGAACTTCACCGAGGAGGGCAGCTTTACCAGCTGGCTGGAGGATATCCAGGGCCGTTCTGCCTTTACCACCGATGTGCAGCTGCGGGAGGAGGACCGGATTGTCACCCTGTCCACCTGTAGCTCCGCCTTTGAAAATGCTCGTTTTGTCCTGCATGCCCGTTTGGTGCCTGCTGAGGTCAACGGATAACAAATGCCCCGAGAGGCTTCAAGCCTCTCGGGGCATTTGTTGCAATTATTGGGCCGTCTGGGCCGAGGAGCCGAAGCAGATGCGGCGGATGGGAGGGAGGACCACCTTCTGAACGGGACCCATGACGGTCCCCACGCCCACGGCGCTGACGATGGTGCCCACAAAGACCAGGCTGGTGGGATAGCCTGTGATGCCCTGATTGAGCTGAATCACACCCATAAATACCAGAGACAGCACCAGAGCGATGACCACGGTGGCGGTGTCCACCACCACCTTGACCTGGCGGAAGGTCTTGTGCTTCACGGCTTGAGTGATGGCCAGGGTCATGCCCTCCATGGGCATGTTGATGAGATCGGTGGCCACATAGGCGGACACTCCAATGGCGATGAGCACCAGGCTGATGAGCATCATGACGACACGCCCTGCCACAGTGGGCAGACAAATGCCGCCCATAAGAAAGTTAGTGAAGTCCACGAAAAAGCCGAAGATAGTGGAGAAAATCAGCTGTGTCAGGTCAATGAGGCGAAACTGTCGCCGCTTGATGAGAATTTGTGCCACAATAAACAGGGAGAAAATGATAATCACACAGGTGCCCATCTCGATGTTGGTGATGGCACTGAGTACGGCGGGAATGGAGTTTACCGGCGACATTCCCAGGTTGGAGTTGGCCGCGAAGGTGACCCCAAAGGCCATGACAAACAGGCCCAGCACATAAAACAAAATCCGACAGCAAAATTTTCGTCCATCCATATAATATGAAGTCTCCTTTTTTAGGCAGGAAGGAAACCGCGGAAAACCAGATGGTTTTCCGCGGTTTCTCCCAATAAGCCCGTGATTATGATACTTAATTATACGCCTGAGAGGACCTGGAATCAATATACAATTTGCATCATGCAAGATATAGGGCGATTGAAAAATGCGGGGAGATTCCACAAAAGGCAGGAGTTGGCGGGGATGGGAACAAAGGGGTTGAAATTTCCCATGGTTATTTGTACAATGTAGGGGATCGCCTGCGAAGAAGCGAGTGCGGGCGGGAAAGAACGGGAAACCGTCAGAGTTTCCCAATCAGAAACGGGGAGGGCGAGAACCATGAAGCAACGATGTGAACTCGTCGGCCCGTGTTTGAACAGATCTGCGCAAAGTCATACCGGCAGAGGGCTCTGACGGTATGACTTTCCTATGGAATGGAGAGGTGTGGAAGATGAGTGGCAGAGGGCGGCGGAGACGGGTGGTCAACTCCACCAGAGTCATCGCCTTATCGTTTGCTGGAGTCATTTTGACGGGGGCGTTGCTGTTGATGCTCCCCATTGCGTCCCGGTCCGGGGTGAGCTGTGGGCCCATCACGGCCCTGTTCACCGCCACGTCCGCCACCTGTGTGACGGGCCTAATCGTGGTGGACACCCTGACTCAGTTTACCCTGTTTGGTCAGGTGGTCATTTTGGCTTTGATTCAGCTGGGCGGCTTGGGCTTTATGAGTGTGATCTTTCTGTTGGCCAGCCTGGTAAAAAAGCGCATGTCGCTGAGTCAGCGGCTGATGATGGTGTCCGCCTTTAACCTCAACGACATGCACGACGTGGCCCGATTGGTGGGTGGAGCGTTCCGCCTGACCTTCCTGGTGGAGGGCATGGGCGCCATTGTGCTCACGGCGTGTTTCTGGCCCCGCTATGGGCTGGGGGCCATTTGGAAGGGCGTGTTCACCGCCGTGTCCGCCTTTTGTAATGCGGGCTTTGACCTGCTGGGCCCCGACGGCTTGGGCAGCCTGTCCACCTATTCCGATAACCCGGTGGTGCTGCTCACGGTGGCCTGCCTGATTGTGTGCGGCGGTCTGGGCTTTTTTGTGTGGGAGGAGATCATACACAAGAAGTCCTTCCACCGTCTGTCCCTGTACAGCAAGATGGTGATTGTCATCACGGCATCCCTCATTGTGGGAGGCATGCTGTTTTTCCTGCTGGTGGAGCATGATAACCCTGAGACGCTGGGGGGGATGCCCTGGTGGCAGCAGGGGCTCAACGCCCTGTTCCAGTCCATCACCCTGCGTACCGCCGGCTTTTTGAGCATTTCCCAGGGCGGACTGCGAGAGGTGTCCCAGTTTGTGTGCGTTCTCTTCATGCTGGTGGGCGGCTCTGCCGGGTCCACCGCTGGTGGTATTAAGACCGTGACCTTGGGCGTGCTGGTGCTGGCCATGCGGGCCGGGCTCCACGGCCGCAGCGAAGTGACCATCCGGGGCCGAACCATCCCCCTGACCAAGGTGCTCTCCGCCGTGACCTTGGTCCTGGTGGTGTCTGTGATGTTCCTGTTCTCCTCCATCACCATCTCGGTGGTGGATGAGGTCCCCTATCTGTCCGCTGCCTTTGAGACGGCCTCTGCTCTGGGCACGGTGGGTCTGACCACCGGAATCACCCCAACCCTGTCCACCTTCTCCCACCTGTTGCTGGTGGCGATGATGTACTTGGGCCGTGTGGGTGTGCTCTCTCTGTCCGTGGCATTCTTGACCCAGGGCGGGCGGCAGAGCCGCATTAGCTATCCGGAAAGTGACGTTATGATCGGTTAATGGAGGAATTGACGTGAAGAATTTTGCAGTGTTTGGCCTGGGCCGCTTTGGAACGGCGGTGGCCAGAGAGTTGTTCGAAGTAGGCCATGACGTGTTGGCCGTGGACACGGACCGGGATCGGGTGCAGAGTGTGGCCGACCTGGTGACCCACGCCGTGGTGGGCGATGCTCGAGACCCGGCGGTACTCAATGCCCTGGGCATTGGCGAGTACGACTGTGCCGTGGTGGCCGTGGGCAACGACGTGGGCAGCAGCGCCCTGATTACCATGCGTCTGAAAGAGGCCGGGGTGCCCCGTGTGGTGTGCAAGGCCATGAGCCACGTCCACCAGCGTCTGCTGGAGAAGGTTGGGGCGGACCACGTGGTGTTCCCCGAGCATGAGATGGGCATCAAGGTGGCCCAGGGTCTGGCCCGCTCCAACATCCTCAACTACATCGAACTGTCTGAGGACTACGGCATCGTGGAGGTGGACCTGCCCGCCGCTTGGCAGGGCAAGACCATCCGGGACCTGGACATCCGGGCCAAGTATGCCCTGAACGTCATTGCCGTGCGCCGTGGCCAGGAGGTCAACGTCTCCCCGGGGGCAGACTACGTGCTCTTCCCCAATGACAAGATGATGGTGCTGGGCCGGGATGAGGACATTGCCAAGATATGCGACAAATGAGACATGAAGTGATATCCAGCCGCTCCAACCCCATGGTCATCCGGCTGCGCAAGCTGGGCAGCAAGCGCAGCGCCCGCCGGGAGGAGGGGGTATTCGTGGGGGAGGGGCCCAAGCTGCTCCAAGAGGCGGTGCGCTGGCGCATTCCCCTGGAGACAGTGGTGTACGCCTCCGGGGTCACCCTGCCTCAGCTGCCCGACGACGTGCGGGTGGTGGAGGTGCCGGACTCTCTGCTGGAGGCGGTGGCCCAGACCCAGACCCCTCAGGGAGTGGTGTTTGTCTGCCGTACCCCCGCTCTGGAACTTCCGGAGCAGCTGACGGGGAACCGCTACCTCATTTTAGACGGGGTGCAAGACCCGGGCAATGTGGGGACCATCTGGCGTACCGCTGACGCCTTCGGGGCGGACGGCCTCATCCTGTGCTCCGGCTGCGCCGACCCCTGGAGCCCCAAGACGGTGCGGTCCACCATGGGGGCGGCGTTCCGCCTGCCTGTGTGGGAGTGCACCCTGGAGCAGGCGGCGGCACGGCTCCGGGCGGCGGACATTCCCCTGTACGCCACAGCCCTGCGGGAGGACACCGTGGACGTGCGGCAGGTCTCTCTGACTCGCAGCGGCGTCATCATCGGCAGCGAGGGCCGGGGCGTGTCCGACCTGAGCTTGCAGCTGTGTGAGAAGACGGTGAAAATTCCCATGGTGGAGCGATGCGAATCCCTCAACGCCGCCGTTGCGGCGTCGGTGGTGCTCTGGGAGATGGCCAGAGACCAATTATAAAGGAGAGAGAAGGGGGCGGGGAACGGTGTCCCACTTGAAATACTGGGTGTGGTTGTCCACTCGGCGAGGCCTGGCGGGGGTGACCATGCAGCGGGTGCTGGACCACTTCGGCGGGCCGGAGCGGGTATACTACGCCCATGCCAAGGACGTGGATGAACTCACCGGGCTCAGCGGTCTGGCCCGATCCTCGCTCAAGGACAAGTCCATGAGAGAGGTGGAGCGGATTTTGGACCGCTGCGACCAGCTGGGCATCCGGGTGATGACCCGTCAGGATGCGGTGTATCCCCAGCGCTTGGAGAACATCCCCCAGCCGCCCTTGGTGCTCTACGCCAAGGGACGCCCCATCTCTCTGGACGACCAGGTGGCCATTGCCATGGTGGGCACCCGCAGCTGTACCCCTTACGGGGAGCGGGTGGCGGGAAAGCTGGCCATGGAGCTGACCCACGGCGGCGCTATGGTGGTGTCCGGTATGGCCCAGGGCATTGACGCGGCCTCCATCCGGGGAGCCCTCATGGCCGGGGGCACGGTGGTGAGCGTACTGGCCGGAGGGCTGGACGTTATTTATCCCCGGTACCACCGCTTCCTCTACGAGGATGTGGCGGCCTCCGGGCTCCTTCTCTCGGAATATCCCCCAGGGACCGAGCACAAGGGCAGCCACTTCCCAGTGCGCAACCGCATCATCAGCGGCCTGTCCCTGGGCGTTGTGGTGGTGGAGAGTCCCCGGCGGGGCGGCGCTCTCATCACAGCCAGCCATGCTCTGGACCAGAACCGGGACGTATACGCCGTGCCCGGTGCCATCGACGCCCCGGCCAGCGAGGGCACCAACCGCCTCATCCAGGAGGGAGCCGCCAAACTGGTGACCTGTGGGGAGGATATCTTGTGTGAATGGCGGGATCGCTTCCCGGAAAAATTAGGGGTACAGCCCCCTCTGAACCCCCAGGTGGTGGAGCAGAGATTGCAGCAGTTGGAGCAGGTACAACCGGCTCCCGTTTCCCCCAAAACAGCCCCCGCTGCGGAAAAAGAGGTTGACAATCCCGAAAGCATGGAATATATTGACTGGAAGGAGTGCCGGAAAAACCTGACCGATGACGAGCAGGTGGTGCTCCTGGCTCTGCAAGAGGGAGCCAAGGGAGCGGACGGCCTGGTGGAGCACACCCAGCGCTCTGCCAGACAGGTTCTGGCTGCTCTGACCATGTTGCAGCTGCAAGGGTACGTGACCCAGGGAAAGGACAAGCGATTCCGGGCAGCGGTGAAACTGAAAATGGAGTAAGAATCTATGGGAAATACGAATTTGGTGATTGTAGAGTCACCAGCTAAGGCAAAAACCATTGGAAAATATTTGGGACCGGACTATCAGGTGAAGGCGTCCATGGGCCACGTGCGGGACCTGCCCAAGAGCAAGCTGGGCGTGGACGTGACCACCTTCGAGCCGGACTATCAGGATATTAAGGATAAGGAAGAGACCATTTCTGAGCTGAGAAAGGCCGCCAAGGACAGCCAGCGTGTCTATCTGGCCACCGACCCTGACCGAGAGGGAGAGGCCATCTCCTGGCACTTGCAGTCGGTGCTTGGAGTACCCAAGGAGAAGACCTGCCGGGTGACCTTCAACGAGATCACCCGCAAGGTGGTCACCGAGTCCATCGCGTCCCCCCGGGAGATCGACCAGAACCTGGTGGACGCCCAGCAGGCCCGGCGTATTCTGGACCGCATCGTGGGCTATCAGCTCTCCCCCTTGCTGTGGAAGAAGATCCGCCGTGGCCTGTCTGCGGGCCGTGTGCAGTCCGTGGCCACCCGTCTGGTGGTGGAGCGGGAGGAGGAGATTCGCGCCTTCGTGCCCAAGGAGTACTGGTCCATCACCGCCGACCTGGGCCGCATCGCCCCCAACATCGGGGCCTTCCGGGCGGAGTTCTACGGCCGGGACAAGAAGATGGAACTGGGCAACGCCCAGGAGGTGCAGGAGGTCATGGATGCTGTGAAGGCAGACACCTTCACAGTGCGGGCAGTCAAGCGCCAGGACAAAAAGCGTAATCCCGCCCCGCCCTTTATCACCTCCACCTTGCAGCAGGAGGCCTCTCGAAAGCTGAACATGACCCCTCGGCGCACCATGTCCGTGGCCCAGCAGCTGTATGAGGGTGTGGACATCACCGGAGAGGGCACCGTGGGTCTGATTACCTACATGAGAACCGACTCTCTGCGCCTGTCTGAGGAGGCTCTGGCTTCCGCCAAGACCTTCATCGAGGCTCGGTACGGCAAGGACTATTATCCCGAAAAGACCCGCCGCTTCAAGGCCAAGGACTCTGCCCAGGACGCCCACGAGGCCATCCGTCCCTCGGATGTGAACCTCACCCCGGAGCAGTTGAAGAAGGACCTGACCAGCGAGCAGTATCGGCTGTACAAGCTCATCTGGAGCCGGTTTCTGGCCTGCCAGATGGCCCAGGCTGTTTATGACAGCGTGTCCATTGAGGTGGAGAGTGCCGGGTACCAGTTCCGGGCCAGCCACTCCTCCATCAAGTTCTCCGGCTTCACCGCCGTGTATGAGGAGAGCCGGGACGACGAGGACGAGGCGCCTCAGTCCCCGCTGCCCGACTTGAAGGAGGGGGAGGCCCTGCGTCTGGACGACCTGAGCCCCTCTCAGCACTTCACCCAGCCCCCCGCCCGATTCACCGAGGCCACCCTCATCCGGGCTCTGGAGGAGAAGGGCATTGGCCGACCCTCCACCTATGCCCCCACCATCTCCACCATCACCGACCGGGAGTACGTGGTCAAGGAGGGCAAGCACCTGCGGCCCACTCCCCTGGGAGAAGTGGTTACAGGGCTGATGAAGGACAAATTCTCTGACATTGTGGACCCCGCTTTTACCGCCCAGATGGAGGAGCGGCTGGACAAGGTGGAGACCGGCGAGGTGAACTGGAAGCAGGTGCTGTCCGACTTCTACACCGACTTTGACCAGGAGATGAAGAAGGCGGAGAGCGAGCTGGACGGGGAGCGCATCAAGGTCCCCGACGAGGTCTCCGAGGAGATCTGCCCCGAGTGCGGGCGCAACCTGGTGGTGAAGTCCGGGCGGTTTGGCCGCTTCCTGGCCTGTCCCGGCTGGCCGGAGTGCAACTTCACCATGCCTCTGGTGGTGGAGATGCCGGGCAAGTGCCCCCTGTGCGGCGGCCGCCTGGTCAAGCGCACCGGAACCAGCAAGAAGACCCACAAACAGTATACCTACTACTGCTGCGAACACCTCAACAGTAAGGACGAGAGCCGCCGCTGTGAGTTCCGTACCTGGGACGTGCCCGTGAAGGACTGCTGCCCCGAGTGCGGCCACACCATGTTCAAGAAAGCGGGCCGGGGCTACAAGCGCCCCTTCTGCATCAACGAGAAGTGTCCCAACTTCCTACCGGAAGAGAAGCGGGGCGGCTTCCGCAAGAAGACCGAAGAGGGCGAGGCAGCCCAGCAGGTGGAAGGTCAGGAGCAGGCCGAGGGCGAGACCAAGAAGAAGACCACGGCGAAAAAGACCACCGCCAAGAAGAGCACGGCGAAAAAGACCACCACGAAGAAGACGACCACCAAGAAAACCACGGCCAAAGCCGCCAAAGAAGCGGACGAGGCCTGAGATAAAGGAAGAACTATGAATGTAACCATCATTGGCGCAGGCTTGGCGGGCTGTGAAGCCGCCTGGCAGCTGGCCCAACGGGGGATTGGGGTGACCCTGCACGAGATGAAGCCCCACAAGATGACCCCCGCCCACCACAGCAACGGCTTTGCGGAGCTGGTGTGCTCCAACTCCCTCCGCTCCGACCAACTGGAGAATGCGGTGGGGCTGCTGAAAGAGGAGCTGCGCCGCTGTGGCTCCCTCATCCTGCGCTGTGCCGACCAGACCCGTGTGGAGGCGGGCGGCGCTCTGGCCGTGGACCGGGAGGCCTTCTCCCAGGCGGTCACCGACGCCGTGCGTAGCCACCCCAACATCACCGTGGTGGAGGGGGAGGTCACCCACATCCCGGAGGGAGAGGTCATCATTGCCAGTGGCCCCCTCACGTCCGAGGGGCTGTCGGAGGAGATCGCCAAGCTCTTTCCCAACAGCGGGTATTTGAATTTCTACGATGCCGCCGCTCCCATTGTCACCTTTGAGAGTATCGACATGGACCACGCCTGGTTTGCCTCCCGGTATGACCGGGGCACGGCGGACTACATCAACTGCGCCATGAGCCAGGAGGAGTACCAGGCCTTCTGGAAGGAGCTGTGCCAGGCCGAAGAGGCCCCTGTCCACGGCTTTGAGGACGGTCGGGTGTTTGAGGGGTGTATGCCCGTGGAGGTCATGGCTCGACGGGGGGAACAGACCCTGTGCTTTGGTCCCCTCAAGCCCAAGGGCCTGCCCGACCCCAAGACGGGGAAGGAGCCCTATGCCGTGGTGCAGCTGCGCCGGGACAACGCCCAGGGCACCCTGTACAACATCGTGGGCTTCCAGACCCATTTGAAGTGGGGAGAGCAGAAGCGGGTGTTCTCCATGATTCCCGCCCTGGCCCATGCCGAGTACGTGCGCTACGGGGTCATGCACCGCAATACCTATCTGGATTCCCCCCGGCTGCTGGACGCTTACTACCGGGTACGGGGCCAGGAGCGCATCTGCTTTGCCGGACAGATCACCGGTGTAGAGGGGTATGTGGAGTCCACCGCCTCCGGCTTTGTGGCCGGGGTGGAGCTGGCCAACCGCCTGCTGGGCAAGCCAGCCGTGGACTTTCCCCGGGAGACCGCCTTGGGCGCTCTGGCTCAGTACGTGAGCAACGAGAGCGTGGTGGACTTCCAGCCCATGAACATCAATTTTGGAATCATGCCGCCCCTGGACCACAAGGTCAAGGGCAAGCGAAACAAAAATGCAGAGCTGTCCCGCCGCTCTCTGGAGCTGGTGGATGCCCTGCGAGAGAAGCTGTAACGAGAAGGAGGGCCGGAGATGAAGATCATTGTAGACGCCATGGGCGGTGACAACGCCCCTCAGGCACCGGTGCGAGGTGCCTTGGATGCCATTGCCGAGTACGGCGTAGAAGTGGTACTGGTGGGCCGTGGAGAGGAGATTCTGGAGGCCCTGCACAAGGAGGGGGTCACAGAAGTGCCTCAGGGCCTGGAGATCACCCACGCCAACCAGGTGGTGGAGATGTGCGACAACCCCGCCACCGCCTTCAAGGAGAAGAAGGACTCCTCTCTCACCGTGGGCCTGAACCTGCTCAAGGACGGCACCGGAGATGCCTTTGTCTCCGCCGGCTCCACCGGAGCCCTGCTGTCTGCCGCCACTCTGATGACCAAGCGCATCAAGGGCATCCGCCGGGCGGCTCTAGCCCCTGTGGTGCCCACGGGTAACGGCGGGGCGGTGCTCATCGACTGCGGCGCCACCGCCGAGTGCACCCCCGAGTTCCTGCTCCAGTTTGCCTTTATGGGCAGCTACTACGCTGAGCGGGTGCTGGGTCGTCCCGAGCCCAAGGTGGGCCTTTTGAACATCGGAGCGGAGCCCTCCAAGGGCACAGACTTGCAGCGGGAGGCCTATGGCCTGCTGCAAAAGGCCTCGGATGAGGGCCGCATCAACTTCGTGGGCAACGTGGAGGCCCGGGAGGCGGTGTCCGGCTCGGTGGACGTCATCGTCTCCGATGGTTACTCCGGCAACATCTTCCTCAAGACCATGGAGGGCGTGGGCATCTACATGGCCCGGGAGATCAAGAAGATGTTTCTTTCCAGTCTCAAGACCAAGATTGCAGCTCTGCTGGTGAAGGACGGCCTGCGGGAGTTTAAAAAGAAGATGGATTCCGGCGAGGTGGGCGGCACGCCCCTGATGGGCATTTCCCACCCCGTGATCAAGGCCCACGGCTCCTCCGACGGCTATGCTATGAAGAACGCCATTCGTCAGGCCATGGAGTACAGCAAGTCCGGCATCATCGAGGATATCACGGAAAACGTGGAGTACATGCGCCTGCCCGTGAAGGGCTTGGCAAAAAAGCAGGAGACAGACGGGACTGCGGAGTAAAAACTGTCAAAAAGACACTTGACAGGGACGCATCAAGCCCCTATTATGTTGTTACCAAAGCAACATAAAAGGAGCTTGAGAAAAGTATGTTTGAAAAATTGTGTGCCTTGATTGCCGAGCAGTTTGGCGTGGACGCTGACGCCATCACCAAGGATACCGCCTTTGTGGACGAGCTGGGCGCGGATTCTGTGGACCTGGTGGACCTCTCCATGGCTCTGGAGGAGGAGTTCGGCATGGAGGAGATGGAGGAAGAGGAGATCAGCTCCATCGTCACCGTGGGCGACCTGTACAAGTACATGCAGGAGCATCTGGATCTGTAAGAAGTCATTTGATTTGGGGAAAGCCCTGCCACTGGCGGGGCTTTTTCCGTGGAGGGTAGTATGAAAAGTTTGGAAGAGAAGTTGGGGTATCAGTTTAAAAACCTATCGCTGCTGGAGCACGCTATGACCCATAGCTCCTACGCCAACGAGCACCGCTCGGAGGGCGTGACCAGCAACGAGCGGCTGGAGTTTTTGGGGGATTCGGTCCTGGGCCTTGTGGTGGCACAGCATTTGTTTTCCTCGCATCCCAACATGCCGGAGGGGGAGCTGACCCGGACCCGTGCAGCGTTGGTGTGTGAGGAAAGCTTATACGAGGTGGCCAAGGTCCTGGATTTGGGCGCCTATTTGAAGCTGGGTAAGGGCGAGGCCGCCGGAGGCGGGCGCACTCGTCCCTCCATTCTGGCCGATGCCACCGAGGCCACGCTGGCGGCGGTGTATCTGGACGGCGGCATGGCCGCCGCGGAGAGCATCATCCGCACCTTTATCCTGGACAAGGAGCGGGAGAAAGCGGTGGATCGGGACTATAAGACCGCCTTGCAGGAGCTGGTGCAGCGCAAGCCCGGAGTGAGCGTGAGCTATCGCCTGGTGCGGGAGATTGGACCGGACCATGCCCGGATTTTCGTCATGGAGGCCGCCGTGGACGGCGTCCCTGCCGGACAGGGTAAGGGCCACACCAAGAAAGAGGCGGAACAGATGGCGGCCCGAGCCGCCCTGGAGAAGCTGGCCGGAGCGAAAGCCTGATGGACCCCAAGGGCACTGACGGGTTTGACCCGTGGGTGCCCTTGTATTTTTGTGTGAAATTCGATATAATAATCTCGATTTCATCCCAAGAGGGGGGAGAAGTATGGATGTCCCGGTATACCATCTGGACAAGGTGGTAAAAGTAAGACAGGAGGGCATGGAGGACTTTGACGGGCCTCTGGACCTCATTCTCCACCTGCTGAGCAAAAACAAAATCGAAATCCGGGACATCTCCATCACCCTGCTTCTGGACCAGTACCTGGATTGGATGGAACAGAGGGAGCGGCTGAACCTGGAGGTGGCCAGCGAGTTTGTCATTATGGCTGCCCACCTGGTGTACATCAAGACCCGCATGCTCCTCTCCATCGACGACGAAGAGGCTTTGAGCGAGATGGAGCAGCTCATGGCGGCCCTGGAGGAGCACCAGCACAAGGAGAGCTATGAGCGCATCAAGGGCATCACCAATGTGTTGGCAGGGCGGTACGAGTTCGGACGGGACTACCTGGTGGGCCAGCCTCAGCCTCTGCCCCAGGAGACGACCTACCGCTATCAGCATGACCCGGCAGACCTCACCGAGGCCTTTCGCCGTCTGTTTCAGCGGGGGGATGGAAATGTCCCGCCGCCCACCCGGGCCTTTCACGGCATTGTGGGCCGGGAGCCCTACCCGGTGGAGACCAAGGCCCGGTGGATTCTGGACCAGCTGACCACCCTGGGAGTCACCCACTTCCGGGCCCTGTTTCGGGGCAGCAAGAGCCGCTCGGAGATTGTGGCCACCTTTCTAGCGGTGCTGGAGCTGTGTAAATCCAATCAAATCTATCTGGCTGGCACCGGGGAGGACAGTACCTTGACCTGTACCCACCCGGAGTCCCAGGCGGCGGAGGACGGAGGAGCCTGAGCATGGAATTGAAGGAGTTGGAATGCACCATAGAGGGCATCCTATTTGCAGCCGGGGACCCGGTGCCGGTGGAGCGCATGGCCGCCACCCTGGAGCAGGATGTGGAGACGGTGGACAGCGTGTGCCGGAAGCTGGCCGACGAGTACCGCTACCAGCGCCGGGGCATCTGCCTGGTGCGTACCGAGCACAGCTGGCAGATGTGCACCGCCCCCGAGTACGCAGACCCCATCCGCAAGACCTTGGAGCACCGCAAGCCCCCCAAACTGTCCCAGACCGCCTTGGAGGTGCTGGCCATTGTGGCCTACTTCCAGCCAGTGACCCGGGCGTACATTGAGCAGATTCGGGGGGTGGACAGCTCCTACACCGTGGGAATTCTGCTGGAGCGGAAGCTCATCGAGGAAGCGGGGCGGCTGGCGGTCCCGGGCCGTCCCATGCAGTTTCGCACCACCCACCACTTTTTGCGCACCTTTGGTCTGACCAGCCTGGACGAGCTGCCCGAGCTGCCCTCGGCCAGCCAGGAGGGCACCCAGCTGACCCTGGATCTGGAGTCGGCCATCGCCAAGATGCAGGAGGACGAGGGGGAAGAACCCTCGGGTGAGGCATGATGATTTGGATTGTACTGGGCTGCGTGGTCCTGGCCCTGGCGCTGCTTCTGCTGGTGCCTGTGCGGGCCAAGGCCAGCTACAGCCAGGAGGGAGTTCGGCTGGCCCTGGAGCTGGGGCCCATCACCGTTCCGGTGGTGCCAAGACCCGCCAAACGGCCCAAGAAAAAGAAAAAGCAGCCCAAGGAACCGAAAAAAACACCCCAGCCGGAGAAAGAGAAAACCAAGAATCTGTTGGGGAACCTTTTGAACCCCGGCTCGTGGAAGAAGTTCCAACGCTATCTGCCCCTCATCTGTGAAGCGGCAGGGGAGCTGCGCCGGAAGATCATCGTGCGCAAGCTAAAGATGCACCTGATCTGGGCAGGGAAGGACCCTGCCTCCGCTGCCATCGGCTACGGAATGATCAACGGGGTCATCGGCGGCATCTGGAACCTCATCGACGGCAACTTCCGGGTGAAGGACCACAAATTTGTGGTGGACCTGGACTACGACAAAAAGGAGCCCCAGGTGTCAGCTCAGGCAGAGCTCTCCCTGACCATGGGCCAGTGTCTCAGCTTTGCCCTGCGATATATCAAAAAACTGGCGGCCATCAAGGCCGAAGAGGGTGGAACCACCCAGCACTCCAAGGAGGTAAACAGTCATGAGCGAACAAAAGCATCCCATTAATGAAGTGTTGCAGACGACCATGAGCCGGATTCGTGAGATGGTGGACACCAACACGGTGGTGGGCCAGCCCATCGTCACCGCCGACGGCGTGACCATCATCCCCGTGTCCAAGCTGTCCTTTGGCTTTGCCACTGGCGGCTCCGACTTCGGCAAGACCCCCAACGTGGAAAAGAACTTCGGCGGCGGCGCCGGGGCCGGGGTCAACGTCACCCCCGTGGCCTTCCTCATTGTCAAGGATGGCAGCGTGCGGCTGTTGCCCGTGGCTCCTCCCGCTGGGGACTCGGTGGGCCGGGTGGTGGATCTGGTGCCTGAGATGTTTGAAAAGGTCACCGGATATATCGACAAAAAGACCGGCACGGATAAGAGCGGAGAATAAAGGTGATACTACTCCCATCTGATACCTTGGATGGGAGTGACCTTTTTTGAGGAAGATTGCGGCCCTGTTGGTGGCCTTAACACTATTGTTTGGTACCTCCGCCCCGGCGGGAGCGGTGTCCACCTCCGCCTCGTCGGCGGTGCTCATGGATGCGGGGTCCGGGCGTGTGCTCTTTGAGGAGGACATGCACACGCCCCGCCCCATTGCCAGCATCACCAAGCTGATGACCGCCTTGGTGGCGGTGGAGGAGACCTCCGACCTGTCCCAGGTCATCACCGTAGAACCGGAATGGCTGGAGGGGGTGGAGGGCTCTTCCCTCTATCTCAAGGCGGGGGACCAGCTGACCCTGGAGACTCTGCTCTACGGGCTGCTGCTCCAGTCGGGCAACGATGCCGCCCAGGTCATCGCCTGCTGGATTGGGGAGGACCTGGAGGGGTTTGCACAGCTTATGAATGAGAAGGCCCGGGAGCTTGGCATGAGCAACACCCATTTTACCAACCCCAGCGGCCTCAACCAGGAGGAGCACTACTCTTCCGCCTATGACATGGCCCTTCTGGCCTGTGCCTGCCTGGAAAACCCCACGGTGGCCAGCATCTGCGCTACCCAGAATATCTCCCTGGAGGGGCGCACCTTCGTCAACCACAATAAGCTCTTGTGGCTGGAGGAGGACTGCGTGGGCATGAAGACCGGGTACACCGAGGCCTCCGGCCGCACTCTGGTGTCGGCGGCCACCCGGGGGGCGCAGACCCTGGTGTGCGTCACCCTCAATGACCCGGATGACTGGGACGACCACCAGGCCCTGCTCCACTACGGCTTTGATACCTACCCGGTCACCCAGCTGTGCGGGGAGGGGACAGCGGTGGGCCAGGCGGCGGTGGCGGGCAGTGTGCAGCCCACGGTGTCCCTGGTTGCCCAGGGGGACTGCTGGTTCCCGCTGGCGGAGGGAGAACAGCTGGACATGCAGCTGGACGTATACTCCCCCTTGACCGCCCCCATTCCCGCCGGGACCCAGGTGGGCACTGCCCGTTGGATTTTGGACGGGGAAGTGGTGGCAGAGATGCCCGTGGAGACTGGGACCGGGGTGGAAGACGACCGATGGAAACCAAACGCCCTGGTGCGCTGGTGGATGGGCCTGTGGGGCAAGAGCTGGGAGACCACCGTGCCCGGCATGGGACTGATTTAGACAAGGAGCGTGAGCGTGTGGAGGAACGGATACAGAAGATCCTCTCCGGGGCCGGGATCTGTTCCCGGCGCAAGGCGGAGGAGTATTTGAACGCAGGGCGGGTGCAGGTCAACGGACGGGTGGCTGCCCTGGGAGAGAAGGCGGACCCCCAGCGGGACCACATCCAGGTGGACGGGGTGGCATTGACCCAGCCCCGCCGCCATACATATCTCATGCTCCACAAGCCCAGGGGGTACGTCACCACTCTCTCGGACGAGAAGGGGCGCAAGACAGTGGCCCAGCTGGTGGCAGACTGCGGGGTGCGGGTATGGCCAGTGGGACGGCTGGACATGGACTCGGAGGGGCTGCTGCTGCTCACCGACGACGGAGACCTCACCCACAAGCTCACCCACCCCTCCCACGAGGTGCGCAAGGAGTACCACGTCCAGGTCACCGGAGACGTGACGGCGGCCCTGCCCATCCTCTCCAAGCCCATGGTGGTGGACGGGGAGGACATGGTGGCCGATGAGGTGGAGCCTCTGGGGCCCCAGAAGCTGAAAATCGTCATTCATCAGGGGAAGAACCGCCAGGTGCGGCGGATGTGCGCCGCCGCCGGGGTCACGGTCACCCGTCTGGTGCGGGTGCGGGAGGGTAATCTCCGGCTGGGAAACCTGAAACGGGGCACCTGGCGGACCCTGACCGCAGGGGAGATGCAGGAATTGTTTCATGAAATTTGCAAGTGACGGTAAACTTCTTGCAAAACCTCTTGCATTTTACCAAAAGAGCGAGTATGATAGGACAGAGAAACAATGATGGAAATCGGCGGCCCTTGGTGGTACGCCGATTTTCTTGGGCAAGGAGCCAGTGAGGGGGAACCGCTGTGAGTCGGGATATTTTGACGCTAATTCAGAGCAATATGGGCACATTTTCCAAGGGCCAAAAATTGATTGGCCGTTTTATTTTGGAGAATTACGACAAGGCGGCGTTTATGACGGCAGCCAAGCTGGGACAGACGGTGCGCATCAGCGAGTCCACGGTGGTGCGCTTTGCCGCCGAACTGGGCTTTGACGGTTACCCCGCCATGCAGCGGGCCTTGCAGGAGATGATTCGCAGCAAGCTCACCACCGTGCAGCGCATTGAGGTGTCCAACGACCGACTGGGGGACCACGACCTGCTGGAGAAAGTGGTGCAGTCGGACATTGAGAAAATCCGTACCTCCCTGGAGGAGTTGAGCCGGGAGGAGTTCTCGGCGATTGTGGAGGCCATTGTCAAGGCCAAACATATCTACATCCTGGGTGTGCGTTCGGCGGCCGCCCTGTCCGATTTCCTGGCCTTTTATTTCAACCTGATTTTTGACAACGTGCGCCAGGTGCACACCACCCTGGCCAGCGAGATGTTTGAGCAGATGCTCCGGGTGGGAGAGGGGGACGTGGTCATCGGCATCAGCTTCCCCCGTTACTCCACCCGCACGGTGCGGGCCATGGAGTTTGCCCGGGACCAGGGGGCCACGGTGGTAGCCCTCACCGATAGCGCCATGTCGCCCCTGTATGATACGGCCAACCTCCGCCTGCTGGCCAAGAGCGACATGGCCTCCTTTGTGGACTCCCTGGTGGCTCCGCTGTCCATTCTCAACGCCCTGATTGCGGCGGTGGGACGGAAGAAGGAGGCGGAGGTCACCGCCACCTTTGAGCGGCTGGAGAACATCTGGGACGAGTATCAGGTGTATGAGAAGGTGGAGTATGACGGGAAGTAATCAAACACGCCCGGGAGAGGAATGGAACGACGGTGAGTAGAGAAAACGTAATCGTGGTGGGGGCGGGAGCTGCCGGAATGATGGCGGCCATTTCCGCCGCCAGAGGCGGGGCCCAGGTGGTGCTGGTGGAGCCCAATGAGAAGGTGGGGCGCAAGCTGTACATCACCGGAAAGGGGCGGTGCAACGTCACCAACCACTGCTCGCTGGAGGAGATGATGGCCTCCATCCCCCGCAACGGCAAGTTCTTGTACAGCGCCCTGTCCCGGTTTGACGCCCAGGCCACCATGGACTTTTTTGAGGACCTGGGGGTCAAGCTGAAGGTGGAGCGGGGGAACCGGGTCTTTCCCGTCTCGGACAAGGCCGCCGATGTCATCGACGCCCTGTTTTTCGAGCTGCGCCGCCTGGGTGTGGAGCTGCTCCGGGACCGGGTCACGGGCTTGAAGCTCCAAGACGGCCAGGTGGTGGGGGTGACCACCCAGCACAGCCCCCAGGGCCTGGAGGCGGGCTGCGTCATCCTGGCCACCGGAGGGGCTTCCTACCCCCGTACTGGCTCCACCGGGGACGGCTATCGGCTGGCCCAGCAGGTGGGGCATGAGATCGTCCCGGTGCGGGGCTCTCTGGTGCCCCTGGAGTCCACCGACCCCTGCTGTAAGCAGATGCAGGGGCTGTCCCTGCGCAACGTGGAGGTGCGAGCGAAAAACAAAAAGGGGAAAGTGGTTTACCAGGAGATGGGGGAGATGCTCTTCACCCACTTTGGCCTGTCCGGGCCTCTGGTGCTCTCCGCCTCTGCCCATATGAACTTCCAGCGGGACCACTACACCCTGCACATCGACCTCAAGCCTGCCCTGGATGAGAGCAAGCTGGATGCCCGTCTGGTGCGGGACTTCACGGAGCGGGCCAACCAGAACATGGGCAATGCCCTGGGAGGGCTGCTGCCCCAGTCCATGATTCCGGTGGTGGCCAGCCGAGCAGGCATTCCCTTGGACACCAAGGCCCATGATTTGCGGCGGGAACAGCGGCGCAGCCTGCTGGAGACGTTGAAGGACTTCTCCGTGGAGGTGTCCGGGCCCCGTCCGGTGGAAGAGGCCATTGTCACCGCCGGAGGCGTGAAGGTGGGGGAGGTAGACCCCAAGACCATGCAGTCCAAGAAGGTGCAGGGGCTCTTCTTTGCCGGGGAGCTGTTGGACGTGGATGCCTATACCGGCGGATTCAACCTGCAAATTGCCTGGGCCACCGGCTGGGTGGCGGGACAGGCAGTCACAGAATATTTAGAGAAAAAGGACGGCGCAGCGCAATGAAGTATTACAGCATAGCCATCGACGGTCCGTCTGGGGCGGGGAAATCCACCCTGGCCCGGGCTTTGGCCCAGGAGATGGGATATCTCTACGTGGACACCGGGGCCATTTATCGCACGGTGGGATTGGCGGTCCAGCGCCGAGGCGTGGACCCCAGCGACCCCCAGGCGGTGGAGCAGGTCCTGGGCCAGGTGGATATCACCATGGGCCACGGGGAGGATGGACAGCAGCGGATGTATCTGGACGGGGAGGACGTCTCCCAGGCCATTCGCCAGCATGTGATCTCCGGCTACGCCTCCAAGGTGGCAGCCCTGGCCCCTGTGCGGGCCTTCCTGCTCAACAAGCAGCGGCACCTGGCGGACAACCACAACGTCATTATGGACGGCCGGGACATCGGCACCGTGGTGCTGCCCCAGGCGGACGTGAAAATCTTCCTCACCGCCGACGCCAAGGACCGGGCCCAGCGCCGCTATCTGGAGCTTCTGGAGCGGGGCCAGCAGGCCGACCTGGAGCAGATTTTGGCCGACGTGGTGGAGCGGGACCGACAGGACATGGAGCGGGCCATTGCCCCCCTGAAACAGGCGGAGGACGCCACCGTGGTGGACACCACCGGCAAGGACCTGGAGGAGAGCCACAAGCTGCTGCTGGAGACCATTGTGGCCAAGCTGGGAAGGGAGGGCGTGCGCCCATGAATCGACTGTATGCTGTGCTGTACCCCCTGATTTGGATTTTCATGCGAATCTTCCACCCGTGGAAGGTAGAGGGGCGGGAGAACGTGCCAGAGGGGGCCGTGGTGATGTGCGGCAACCACACCACCTTGGGAGACCCCATTTATGTGGTGTGCGCCTTAGGCTGGAGGTGCCAAACCCGCATCATTGCAAAAGAAGAGCTGATGAAGATTCCCGTCCTGGGCTTTTTGCTGGGAAAGGCGGGCATCATCGGCATCAAGCGAGGCAAGGCGGATGTGGCCGCCATCAAGGAGGCCATGCGGGTGCTGCGCAACGGGGAGAAGCTGCTGCTCTTCCCTGAGGGAACCCGTGTGAAAGAGGGGGAGAACGCCGCGGCCCACACCGGAGCCGCCATGTTTGCCACCCGTACCGGAACCATGCTTCTCCCGGTGTACATCTCCCCCAAGAAGAAGCTGTTCCGCAAGACCCGGGTGGTGTTTGGTAAGCCCTATGCCCCCGTCTACGAGGGGAGAAAAGCGGGACCAGAGGATTATCAGCGCATTGCTGACGACCTCATGGACCGGATTCATCATTTGGGAGGTAGCGTATGAAGGAAGTGCTCCTTGCTAAGTCCGCAGGCTTCTGCTACGGCGTGCGCCGAGCCGTGGAGCAAGCCCAACAGCTGGCCCAGACCCAGAAGATCTATCTGCTGGGGGAGATCACCCACAACGCCCATGTGATTGCCAAACTGGAAGAGCTGGGGGCGGTGACCGTCCACAGCTTGGAGGAGGTCCCCCAGGGGGCCACGGTGCTCATCCGGGCCCATGGAGAACCGGACCGGGTGTACGCCCAGCTTCAGGAGAAGGACTGCCAGGTGGTGGACGCCACCTGTCCCAACGTCACCCGCATCCACGACATTGTCCGCAATGCCGCCGCCCAGGGCCGGGTGCCTGTGATTGTGGGCGACCCGGACCACCCGGAGATCGTGGGTATTGCCGGATGTGCAGAACATTCTGTGGTGGCAGCAAACTGGGAAGAGTTGGAAAAAATCTTCCGAAATCGCCCGGAATTGGTCCATCAACCCCTGACGTTTGTCTCCCAAACCACGGCCATTCGGGCGAATTGGGAAAATTCCGTTGAAAACGCAAAAAAAGTGTGTACAAATGCGGAATACTTTGATACAATATGTGGTGCTACGTCTAAGCGTCAAACTGAGGCGGCTCAATTGGCCGGCAGGTGTGACAGTATGATCGTCATCGGAGACCCCAAAAGCTCCAATACCCGGCGTCTGACCCAGATTTGCCAGGAGTCCTGTGCCCACGTGGTGCAGGTGGAGCAAGCAGACGCTCTGTCCCCGGAGGACTTTTGCTCTGTCCGGACGCTTGGCATCACTGCCGGTGCATCCACACCGGAGTGGATAATAAAGGAGGTCTACAACAAAATGAGCGATGAAATTATGGAGATTGAACAGTCCTTTGCTGAAATGCTGGAGGAATCGTTCAAAACTTTGAATACGGGGGATAAGGTCACTGGTACTGTCGTTGCCATCACACCCACCGAGGTGCAGGTGGAGCTGGGCATCAAGTATCCCGGTTACATCCCCGTGTCCGAGCTGAGCGATGATCCCGACGTGAAGGTGGAGGACATTGCCAAGGTTGGCGAGGAGATCGAGACCTACGTCATGCTGGTCAGCGACCGCGACTGCATGGTGAAGCTGTCCAAGAAGCGTCTGGATGCTGCCAAGAACTGGGAGACCATCGAGAACGCCGTGGAGAGCAAGGAAGTGTTGGAAGGCATCATCACCGAGGAGAACAAGGGCGGCCTGGTGGCCAACGTCAAGGGCATCCGCGTGTTCATCCCCGCCTCTCAGTCCGGCCAGCCCCGTGGTGCTGATCTGTCCGGCATGGTGAAGACCCGCGTGCAGCTGCGCATCACCGAGGTCAACCGTGCTCGCCGCCGCGTGGTGGGCTCCATCCGTGCCGTGGCCGCTGAGGCCCGTGCCGCTGCCGCTGCCGAGATTTGGAACAACATCGAGGTGGGCAAGCACTACACCGGTACCGTGAAGAGCCTGACTTCTTACGGCGCCTTCGTGGACATCGGCGGTGTGGACGGCATGGTCCACGTCTCCGAGCTGTCCTGGTCCCGCATCAAGAACCCCGCTGAGGTTGTCTCCGTGGGCGACGAGGTGGACGTGTACGTCATCGGCTTCGACCCCGAGAAGAAGAAGATCTCTCTGGGCATGAAGGACCGCAGCCAGGAGCCCTGGACTGTGTTCACCAGCAAGTACTCCGTGGGCGATGTGGCCAACGTGCGCATCGTCAAGCTGATGACCTTCGGCGCCTTCGCCGAGATCGTTCCCGGCGTGGACGGCCTGATCCACATCTCTCAGATCGCCGACCACCGTGTGGAGAAGCCCGGTGACGAGCTGACTGAGGGCCAGATGGTGGACGCCAAGATCATCGCCATCGACGAGGAGAACAAGAAGGTGTCCCTGTCCATCCGTGCTCTGCTGGAGGGCAACGACGTGGAGGAGACCGAGGAGACCGAGGAAGCCTAAGTTTCTCAAATCGCTGTACCAACTCCCCCGGCTGGATCGGCCGGGGGAGTTTTTTGTCCAAAGGAGGAATCGTATGAAACCGGATGTGGTGCTCACTCCCTGTAAGGACTATTCCCAGGGGGAGGTGGAGTCCGCCCTGGCACGGGTGCTGGAGCCCCTGGGGGGTCTCTCCTGGGTGAAGCCGGGGATGAGAATCGCCATCAAGGCCAACCTGGTGACCTTTCTCAAGCCGGAACGGGCGGCCACCACCCACCCGTCTCTGCTGTGCGCCCTGGTGCGCATGCTGACAGAGCGTGGAGCGGACGTGGTGGTGGGGGACAGCCCCGGCGGGCTGTACAACGCCGCCTATGTCAAGGGGGTGTATCAGGCCACCGGGATGGAGCAGGTGGAGCAGGCGGGAGGCCGCCTGAACTGGGATTTCAGCCACGCCCAGGGGGAGTACCCCCAGGGCAAGGTGTGCCGCCAGTTCACCTATACCGCCTACCTCTCAAAGGCGGATGCCATCATCAATTTCTGCAAGCTGAAGACCCACGGCATGATGGCTATGACCTGTGGAGCCAAGAACATGTTCGGTTCCATCCCAGGCGCCATGAAGCCGGAGTACCACTTCCGGTTTCCTGACCCCCGGGACTTCGCCCGGATGATCGTGGACCTGGACGAGTATTTTAAGCCACGCCTGACCATTGTAGACGCCGTGACGTGCATGGAGGGCAACGGGCCTACCGGAGGTACCCCGCGCCATGTGGGCCTTCTGGCGGCCTCTGAGAGCCCTCACAAGGCAGACCTGGTGTGCGCCCAGCTGTTGGGCCTGCGTCGGGAGGAGGTGCCCACCCTGGAGGCGGCGATGGAGCGAGGGCTCATTCCCCCCACGGCGGAAGAGCTGACCGTCCAGGGCAACGTAGAGGACTTTGTGGTCCCAGACTTCCAGCGCATTGAGACGGGCAACGGCCACCTCTTTGAGGGGGACGGGAAGCACCTGTCCAAGCGACTGCGAGGCGCGGTGATGGCCAAGGTGTTCAGCCAGAAGCCCAAGGTGGTGAAACAGCACTGTGTGGGCTGTGGCGTGTGCGCCAACATCTGCCCGGCCAAGACCATCACCATTGAGAAGGGGAAGGCGGTGGTCCATCGGGACAAGTGCATCCGCTGCTTCTGCTGCCAGGAGTTCTGCCCCAAAAGCGCCATGGTGGTCCACCGCACCTGGGTGGCCAGACTGCTGGAACGATGAAAAACGGCCTGACTTGTGAAGTCAGGCCGTTTTCGTTAGGTCGGCTGTGCCAGGGTGAACAGGGAGTAGAAGTATCCCTTTCGGTCCATAAGAGCGGAGAAAGAGCCCTGCTCCTGAATGCGTCCGTCCCGCATGACCAGTATCTCATCGTACTGGGCCATGAGCTGGGGTTCCAGGCGGTGGGTGACCACAATGCGGGTGGTGCCCGTCAAGTCCAGAATGGACTGGGTGACCGCGGCAGCGGTGGCATTGTCCAGGGCGGCGGTGGCCTCGTCCAGCAGCAGCACCGGGGTGCGGCGCAGCAGGCACCGGGCGATGGAGATGCGCTGGCCCTCGCCGCCGGACAGGTTCACGCCGTTTTCCCCACAGCGGTAGTCCTCACCCCGCATTTGGAGCAGCTGGGACAGCCCGGACCGCTCCACAGCCTGTGCCACCTCCTCCTCAGGGAAGGAGCGGAACATGGTGAGGTTGTTGCGGATGGTGTCGTCAAAGAGAAATACATCCTGCCCCATGAGACTCATCAGGTCATAGAGGCTGTGGGCGTCCACGTCCCGCAGCTCGGTGCCGTCGATGGCGATGGAGCCGGTATAGGCCCCGCTGGCCCCCATGAGCAGGTGGAGCAGGGTGGACTTGCCGGAGCCGGAGCCGCCCACGATGGCGTAGGTCTTCCCGGCCTGGAACTGGGCGGTGAGGTCTTGCAGGATGGGCTTGTCCGGCTCGTAGCCGAAGGACACGTGGTCCAGGGTGATGGCCTGGCTCAGCGTGGCGGGGATGGATACGCCGCTCTCCTGCTGGTTCTGAGCGGTGAGCTCTGCCAGCTTGTCCATGAGGGCCAGGGCGGCTTTGCGGGCGGCCCAGTACTGGGGCACCGTCTGGATGGGACTGAGGAGCAGACCGCACAGGTTGACCATGATAAGCACGGTGCCCGGGGTGATCTCCCCTTGGATGGCCAGGTAGGCCCCGAAGAGGAAGATGCCAAACTGGACCAGGAAGCTCAGACAGGTGGACATAGCGGAGATGAGAAAGTATAACCACCGCCGACGGGCCTTGATGTGTTCCAACCAGGCGTTGGCCTGGGCGAAGCGGGAGCGTACCTGATCCTCTGCCTTGAAGCTTTTGATGACAGAGAACCCGCTGAGCAGGTCTTTGAGCATGGACACATAGCTCTCGTTTTCCTCACTGACTTTTTTCTCCCTGGCTGCCAGCTTGCCTCCGGTGGCCAGGGTGACGGCAATGGGGATGAGGCTGAGCAGGATGGTAGCCAAGGCCAGCTTCCAGCTATACCAGAGCATCATGCCCAGCGAGCCAAAAAAGAGAAGCACTTGGGACACCATAAGAAAGGACTGGTTGAGATAATTTTCTTCGATGGAGTTGGTGTCGTTGGTGAGGGCGGAGAGGTATCGCCCGGTGTTTTCCTGGGAAAAGGCCCGGATGCTCTTTTGGGATAGGTGGGAGAAGGCGAGGTCCTTGTACTGGGCCAGCCCCCGGTGGATGAACCGGGTTTTGGCTCGGTACAGGGCCAACTGGGAGAGGAAAATCACAGCGGATAACCCCAAGCAGAACAGAGTGGTATGGGCCAGCTGGGCTAGATTCCCGGTGGTCATGATGTCTAAGATGTACCCCAGCAGATAGGAGACGATGAGATTCCACAGGGTGCCTGCACAGGTGAATAGGAGGGCGATGACAAAGCATAACCGATTGCCCCGGAAGATGGCACGGGTGTAGAGGGTGCGGTCAAGTGGTTGTTTCATGATTGGTTCTCCTTTTTCTCTGGGGGTGGGGCGAGGAGGGGGCGGTTTCGGGTGTCGCAGGCAAACACATAGGCGTCCTCCGGCTGCATGACCCAGCGGGCCAAAAACAGGAAGGGGACAAAGGAAAAGTTGTTGTGAAGGGTGTAGACCTGGGTGGGACCGTCCTCCAGCTCCAAATCCTTTTTCTTCAGCAGCTCGCATTCTGCCATTTTAGGGAGTGCTGCCAGCACATCCTCCAAGGGCAGTTTGGTGTGCTTGGCGATGGCGGAGGGGTGGTAGAAGCTCCCCTCTCGCCCGTGGAGGTACAGGAGAATTTCCAAAGCGCCGGGGAGGGCCAGGGCGGCGAATAACTTTCGGCACCGCTCTGGTTCGGGGAGATTGCTCTGGTATCCTTTGGGGGGCTCCGGCATCAGCAAAAACAGGGGGAAGTCCTCCGCCAATACCCCTAGAACCAACCCTTCCTCCGAGGTGACATAGGAGCGAAGCCAGCAAGTGGAGTGTTCCCTGGAAGGAGTGGGAACAATATTGTCGATATAACAGGTGGATTGCACCGAAATGGACGGGATGATGCCAGAGCCCATCAGGTTGCTGCCCAAATAGGGGGAGGACATTGCCAGTAGTTCAAATAAGGAAAATAACCGCCGATCAATGGGGACGGACAACAGCCACTGTTGAAACTGGGTGGTCATATCGGCGGTGGACGGGTCGGCCCGTCCAAATAAGGCATCGATGCTCACCCCCAGACGATCGGCCAGCACAGGCAGCAGTTCCACATCCGGGGCACCGCCCTTTTCCCATTTGCTCACCGCCTGGGCGGATACTCCCACCAGCTGTCCCAGCTGCTCTTGGGTTAAGCCCCGCTCTTTGCGCAGGCGGGTGATGGTGGCACTCAAAGGCTGGTTCATGGAAACTCCTCCATTCGCTTGATGGTTGTATTATAGGAAAAATAGCGGTTGAGTGCAATGGAGGAAATCTTGAGTAAATTCAACCAATGGTTAAGCGAAAGGGGAAACCCTCTTGCAATGGGGCAGAAGGGAGGGTATGATGGGGAAGAGATAAAACCATGGGGGAGGTGAGAGAATTGGACGAACGGCGCATCTTGGCGGCGGTGGACCACACCCTGCTGCGCCCCACCGCCACCTGGGAAGAGATTCGCCAGATTTGCGACGACGGGGTGGCCTATGGCTGCGCCTCGGTGTGCATCCCGCCCAGCTATGTCAAACAGGCCAGCGAGTATTTGGCGGGGAAACTTCCGGTGTGTACCGTCATTGGGTTTCCCAATGGCTACTCCACCACGGCGGTGAAGGTGTTCGAGGCTCAGAACGCCATGGCTAACGGAGCCAGTGAGATTGACCTGGTGGTCAATTTGGGCTGGGTGAAGGATGGCCGCTGGTCGGACGTGCTGGCGGAGCTGCGGGCGGTGAAAGAGGCCTGCGGGGAACATATCCTCAAGGTGATCGTGGAGACCTGCCAGCTGACCCAAGAGGAGAAAGTGAAGCTGTGTGAGCTGGTGACCGAGAGTGGGGCGGACTTTATCAAGACCTCCACCGGATTTTCTTCTGGGGGCGCCACGGCGGAAGATGTGGCCCTGCTGCGTGCCCACGTGGGAGCACAGGTGCAGGTGAAAGCCGCCGGAGGCATTACATCCCTGGAAGATGCCCAGACCTTCCTGGACCTGGGGGCTGCCCGGCTGGGTACCTCCCGCATTGTGGCCTTGGTGAAGGGCTAAATTGGGGTGTCGAATCACGTCGAAAAATCAGAATGAAATTTCTTTCGTTTTTCTGGGAGTTATAGTAAAATAGACCTGAGAAAAACGAGGGAAGGCGGGATGACATTGAATCAACAACGGGCGATTCGAGAGGTCCTGCGCTCCATGGGATTGATTGGCGAGTCTTTGTCCCTGCGACAGCTGGTGTGTGCGGTGGAGCTGGCCCACACGGAGCCGGAGTTGCTGCGCCGCATCACCAAGGGACTGTATCCGGCTGTGGCCGCCCACTTTGACCAGGCCACCCCGGCGACGGTGGAACGGAATCTGCGGCTCATTCGGGACCACCAGTGGAACAAAGGCGACCAGGAGCGACTGAGAGAGATGGCGGGATTCCCCATCCGTGTCAAGCCCACCACAGGCGAATTTGTGGATATTATTTGCTATTACATGGAGGCCAACGGGGCCTTTGATGACTGAGAACAAGACTGGAGTTGACAAATCTATGAAAGAGACCTATCGTGTGCCCCGGGGAGACGGGGCCCATTGGGATAACATTCCCCGCGCAGAGCTGAAGGAGACGGGCTGGCTGGAGCCTGCCGGAGTGAAGGCCTGGATGCAGCTGTGCCACGACGGGGAGAACCTGTACGTGCGCCTGGAGGCCCAGGAGAACCCCATCCGTGCCACCCTCACTGGGACCTTGGACCAGGTGTGCAACGACAGCTGCCTGGAAGTTTTCTTTGCCCCCCTGGAGGAGGACGCCCGGTACTTCAACTTTGAGTGGAACCCCCTCAAGTCCCTGAACCTGGGCTTTGGCGGCACGCGCCCCACCCGGGTGCGCCAGATCGTCAAGAAGATGGACGAGCTGTTCTGCCCCCAGAGCTGGCAGGAGGAGAACACCTGGGGCATTACCTTCCGCATCCCCGCCGAGTTTGTAGGCCGCTACTTCCCCGGCTTCACCTATTCCGGCACTTGCTGTGCCAACGTCTACAAGTGCGGCGATGAGACCGAGCATCCCCACTATCTGGCCTGGTCCCCGGTGACCAGCGACAAGCCGGATTTCCACCGCCGAGGCGATTTCGGCACCCTGGTGTTTGAATAAATAGAATGGATGTGTCGCAAAACGTAAGTTTTGTGGCACATCCTTTTTTACTCTCAACAGCAAAAACGAATCCAGTATGTGGAACTTCCGCAGCGTTTTGGGCATGCAAAAGCCAGCCCATACCACCTGGATGGAGCTTTCTGCGGAAGTTTTTCAATTTCGGTAAGCTACGCTGTCATTTTCTCAGATACACGGGTTTGAAGCCGTCCGTGTTCCCGCTTCATCCACAG
>NZ_NFKG01000061.1:0-1151 GCF_002160275.1 Pseudoflavonifractor sp. An187
CCCGCCTTTGGCGATTCTTTCCCCCATTTCTCATCGGGCGCATTGTCAAGTCAAGTGCAACACCTGGTGATAAAAGACTTCCGCAGGAGTTTTCCATCCCAGGCATTTGCGAGGTCGAGTATTTAGCTTGTGTGTGAACTCCTCCAGAAGCTCTGGAGAGAATGGCACCTTATAGGTATTTTTAGGGACATACTGACGTAGAAGACCATTTGTGTTCTCGTTAGTCCCTCTCTCCCATGGGCACATAGGGTGGGCAAAGTAAAACTGCGCATTTGGAATCTTAGCTGTAATGTCAGCGTGATTTGCAAATTCAAAGCCACGGTCTAAAGTAATGCTACGCAGCAGTCGGTTGGGCAGTTTCTCCAACATCGAGGCCATGACCTGCGCAACTTCTGAAGCCTTTCTGGTTTTACTGATTCCGGTGAGCAAGAACCGTGAGCGTCGGTCTACCAGTGTGACAATATACAGCTTGTGACAGCTGCTATACACCAAATCGCCCTCAAAGTGTCCAAAACGACTGCGATTTTCCGCAGATCTAGGGCGCTCTTCAATTCCACGGTGAATATATGCCTTCTCTTGCTTCTCCTTTTTCTTACCACGCCAACCCTTCCTGCGCAGATAACGCTCCATAAAATAGCGCCCGTGTTTCTTTTTCTTCCGTTCCTTTGGCTCCATATAGCCTGTCTTGATCGCACGGTAGATGGTGCTATAACTGACCACTGGACTCCCATGTTCTAGTTCTATGCGCTTGGAAATCTGTTCTGGAGACCATTGTTGACCGGTAAGCAAGTTAACCACTTTCTCTCTTATATCTGTTTGCTCCAATATCTTGTGCCTCCGACAGTGTTTGCGCCTCTTTTGATACTTTTCCTGGGCTTTAGATGGACGATAGGAGCGAGCAAATCGGTTACGTTTTAATTCCCGGCTTACAGTGGATACGGAGCGTCCTATGCCCTTGGCAATCTCTCGCAATGACTTACCCAAAAGTTTATTTTCCCATATACTTTCCCGCTCGGATATGCTAAGATGATGGTAGTGACTCATTGGGGATTCCTCCTTATGGTTTGTCTCGTCAACTGCCATTTTACAGGAATTTCCCCAATGGGTCATCTTTTATTTTAGGTGTTGCACTTGCATTGTAAATCTCCACG
>NZ_NFKG01000062.1:0-937 GCF_002160275.1 Pseudoflavonifractor sp. An187
CCATAGGATTGACGCAGTTCCAGCCTCGTACCCCAGGGAGGTCCTTAGGGGGGAACGCCCTAAGCGGGTTTTGGTTTCTTTTGCCCGCTCAAAAGAAACCCCCAGCGGGGAGCGTCCCGGCCAGGCTGGTAAGCCGGAACCTGGGCGGTTAGACGATCAATCCCTCCGACTCGTCGGTGCGGACTGAGTATCACTCGCCTCGCCCCTGAGAGGCGGGGCAAGTCTCGCTCACGCCGTCGCACCTCCTCACCCCACCAAACCCGCTTGCGCTGGGCTTTGGCGGGGGCCCCGTAAAGCCACCACCTCCCTTTACACAAGGGAGGCTTTTTTTCCTGAATAAGCACACAAGGCCCGGAGCATTTGCTCCGGGCCTCTTTGCTGGTAAAAAAGAAAGCTTTGCGCTTCCACCATTTCTCAGACGCAAACCAGCGCCCCCGCCGGGGACGCTCCGCTGGGGTGACTTTCTGCCGCCAGAAAGTCACCAAAGACCGCCAAAGGCGGGGCCTTCCCCCGCCTTGTGGAATCCACCCCGCCGGTACGGGGCTGCCTCTGCGTTCTTCTCTTCTCGGCCCTGTTCCTGGCAAGGTCACATAGATGGCGTGGACATTCTATGGACGGTGCTTACTCCTCTGGTAGTTGGCACTTCTCTTCTCAGGGCCTCACCTTGGTGAGCCGCTGTTTCCAGCTAACGGGAGCCTGGCCTCCGGCGGCGGGAACGCCGCACACCGGGGTGAGGCCCTGGAAACAGGGGCACCGTCTCACAGAGAAGGAAATGCGTTCCATAGACTTGCCAGGCCATCTATGTGACCCCACCAGGGCCAGGGCCGGCCATAGGATTGACGCAGTTCCAGCCTCGTACCCCAGGGAGGTCCTTAGGGGGGAACGCCCTAAGCGGGTTTTGGTTTCTTTTGCCCGCTCAAAAGAAACCCCCAGCGGG
>NZ_NFKG01000063.1:0-912 GCF_002160275.1 Pseudoflavonifractor sp. An187
CGACTACCAGACCTGCAACGTCACCGTGACCGCCAATGAGGGCGGCACCGTGTCTCCCGCTGGCACCACCGCTGTCACCGAGGGCGAGTCCTTCACCCTCACCATCACCCCCGACGCCTACTATCATGTGGAGTCCGTGGTGGTCAACGGTGAGACCGTCACCGTCACCGACAACACCTACACCCTGGACAGCGTCACCAGCGAGACCACCATTGAAGTGACCTTCGCTCCCGACGTCACCCGCGACGACCTCCAGGCTCTGGTGGACGCCGCCGACGGCAAGGTGGGCGAGTGGTACACCAGCGGCTGGGATGCCTACGCCAAGGCCATTGCGGACGCCACCGAGCTGCTGAAGGAGGAGAACCCCTCCGTCTCCGCTCTGGGCGAGGCCAAGACCGCCATCGAGACCGCTCTGGCCGCTCTGGTGGAGCGTGAGCAGTACACCACCGAAGATCCCTTCTACTTCCCCAACGAGAAGGGCGTGTCCGTGACTCTGGAAGCTGAGTTTGCTCAGCTGCACAACGTGGAGCTGGCCTCCGACGGCCAGTGGGCTCTGTGTGTGGCCGAGGCCGACTGGGCCAGCCACGGCGAGTTCATCAACTGCCTGAACCAGCAGGACACCATCTCCTTCCCCTATGAGGCCAAGACTGCTGGTACCTACACCGTCACCGCCACCTACCGCAGCGGCGACACCAACAACTCCCTGGCCTGGAGCGAGCCCGACGGCAAGATTGCCTCCGGCACCGTCTCCGCTGGTGCTGGCGACAGCGCCACTCAGACCCACACCGTCACCTTCGAGATCGAGATCACCGAGGCCGGCGCCGGCACTCTGGTGTTCACCGGTCCCGACAAGAAGTCTCCCCAGCTGGACAAGCTGGTCATCGAGCTCAAGGAGGCCGCTGAGCCCCAGCC
>NZ_NFKG01000064.1:0-851 GCF_002160275.1 Pseudoflavonifractor sp. An187
TTCATTTGGACGAATCCTCAATCCGTTGATTCTCGTTCGACTTGCATGTGTTAAGCACGCCGCCAGCGTTCATCCTGAGCCAGGATCAAACTCTCAATAAAATGGTATCCAAACGGCTTCCACCGTTCAAATCAATTTTATTGAAGCTAATCTCTTAACTTCAAAGATATGAATTGATGAGACCCTTCATTTCACTGTGTTACCAGTTTCCATGAAGGACTCTTGTGTCCTTCTGGTGCTTTTCGTGTTTCTCATTGTTTAATTTACAAGGTACAAACCGCTCACCGGCGGAACTATTTTAGTTTACCAGATTCACCGTCGTTTGTCAAGCACTTTTTCAAACTTTTTTTGCCGGCCAACCCGGCATACTTCGGTTTGCTTTTTCATGCTGTCATTCGCACAACGTTCTTGGTAAACGGAGCATAAGAAAGACAGTCGCTTGGACTGTCATCCTTATGTGTCGGCACTACCTATCTTCCCGGGCCGTCGCCAGCCAAGTATTTTCGGCGCAAGTGAGCTTAACTGCCGTGTTCGGAATGGGAACGGGTGGACCCTCACTGCAATCAGCACCGACTATTCAATTCCCCAAAACTTGGCCTCCATGGACAAACCAACAAGGTGTTTGTCCATGGAAACGAAAAAGCAACGTAGGGAACGAGCTTTCACGCTAGCGTGGAAGCGAGCGATCCGCAGTTTGCTTTTGAGTGGTGACCCGTACGAGAGTCGAACTCGTGTTTGCGGCGTGAGAGGCCGCCGTCTTAACCACTTGACCAACGGGCCATGTCGTCGAAGCAAGCTCCGTATCTTCCGTTTTCACCTGACGGCAAAAACTCCATCACTCCGCTGCTTCT
>NZ_NFKG01000065.1:0-783 GCF_002160275.1 Pseudoflavonifractor sp. An187
ACCACCTGGATGGAGCTTTCTGCGGAAGTTTTTCAATTTCGGTAAGCTACGCTGTCATTTTCTCAGATACACGGGTTTGAAGCCGTCCGTGTTCCCGCTTCATCCACAGCTTTTTCAGGTTGAAGGCTAAAGCGAGAAAGAACATTTCAGTCCGTACGTTTGCCTTTCCAGTAGTTAGAAAGCGGCGGAACCCAAAGTCGTTTTTTAGAAGTGCAAAGGCTCCCTCCGCCTGAATGGAGCGGCACAGCCGAAGATGTATCCCCCGTGGTGTGGTAATATTTTCAGTTGCCGTAGCTCGCTTTTCCCAGAAGGTCTTTTTCAGTGCGATCTCTTTGGGCTTAGTTGGATCCTTGGCTCGGCAGCACTGGGAACGGCACGGGCAGCCATCGCAGTTTTCGCAGCAATACCACGCAGTGGAAACCAACTGTCCGTCTTGAACTTCGGTACACTCCCGCCGCAGAAATAGCCGGCGGCCTTGCGCACAGATAAAACAGTCTTCTTCCTGGTCATATTCCATGTTCTCCACTCGCCCAACTTGTTTCTTAAACTTTTTGCTGCGTCGTTGCTCATAGTTCGTGGGCTTTATATAACAGATTTGTCCTGTGGAATCCAGGTAGAGATAGTTCTCCAAGCTCTCATACCCGGCATCGGCCACCACTTCTTCATAACGGACCTGGTGAAACTGCTCCAGCTTCTTTAAAAACGGCTGAAGCGTTCTCACATCATTTCGGTCGAAAAACAGCTCTATCCCGGTGATATACTCACTGTTCACACCAATCTGCA
>NZ_NFKG01000066.1:0-711 GCF_002160275.1 Pseudoflavonifractor sp. An187
TGCCGCCGGCATCGTTGGCGTACTCGTCCACACCCATGTTGAAGAGGGTGCAGCCCTTGCTGGCGAAGTAGGTGATGTACTTCTGGAGGAACGCCTTGGTGAAGCTGGTAGCGGTCTCGTTGGTGATGTCAATGGTGCGCTGAGAGGTGCCATAGGCGCAGTCCACACCAGTGAGGGCCTCGGCAGCGTCCAGGATGGCGTCCATGTGGCCGGGGGTGTTGATCAGAGGCACGATCTCCACGCCCTTGGTGGCGGCGTAGGACAGGATCTCGTTCATCTCGGCCTCGGTGAGCTCGTCCACCTCAAAGTCGCTGTAAGCCTCGTTGCCAGCGTGGATGGCGTCGGAGACCTGCTTGTCGGTGTAGGTAGTGCCGCCCACGGTCAGGGTCATGTCGTCCAGCAGGAAGCGCATACCATCGTTGCCCAGACCCAGCATCACATAGTGCATGCCAGCGGAAGAAGCGCTGTCGATGATGGACTTCAGGCTGTCCACGGAGAAGTACTTCCGGCCAGCGTCCACCATGACAAAGGACTTGTCATACTCGTTGAGAGAGGCGTCGCCGTGGACGTGGCGCTCGGGAGTCTCAGGCAGAGCGGAGCCAAAGGCGGCGATGACGTCGGCCACTTCTTCTGCCACGCTGGCATCGGTCTGAGCCTGGGGCACGTCGCTCCAGATGCAGAACATGGCGCCCACGGGGTCCTCGATGGTGC
>NZ_NFKG01000068.1:0-592 GCF_002160275.1 Pseudoflavonifractor sp. An187
CCCGAAGGTATTTCAATCCACGCACCCCGTGTGGGGTGCGACTGTACCACACCATTCAGCACGCTGGTAAGGATTTATTTCAATCCACGCACCCCGTGTGGGGTGCGACATCTCTGACGTCAACATTCTGAGCCGGGGGATGGATTTCAATCCACGCACCCCGTGTGGGGTGCGACCCTGAGAAAAATGAAAAGCCCAAGACAGTCACCCGGAATTTCAATCCACGCACCCCGTGTGGGGTGCGACCCGGGGAACCTGGGCCAGATGGTGCGACCACCAGATTTCAATCCACGCACCCCGTGTGGGGTGCGACTGGCTCTGCATCGGAGAATATCGGGGCCAACCTGAGATTTCAATCCACGCACCCCGTGTGGGGTGCGACGATTCCATGGAGGTGTCCCGGGACTGGTGATTTTTATTTCAATCCACGCACCCCGTGTGGGGTGCGACTTTCATTTGCCGCCTCGATCAAACCTTCGATGGATTTCAATCCACGCACCCCGTGTGGGGTGCGACATGTGGCCGCCAATAAGGTGGGCGTCCCGAAGGTATTTCAATCCACGCACCCCGTGTGGGGTGCGACTGTACCACA
>NZ_NFKG01000069.1:0-562 GCF_002160275.1 Pseudoflavonifractor sp. An187
TCACCTCTCCCACCTGCACCCAGAGCGGCAGTGAGCAGCGCTCCTGCTCCGTCTGCGGCTATACCGAGACCCGGGGCGTCGATCCCACCGGCCACTCCTGGGAGGATGACTACACCGTGGATCAGGCTCCCACCTGCACCCAGGACGGCAGCAAGTCCATCCACTGCTCCCGGTGCGATGCCGTCACCGATGTCCAGACCATCCCCGCCACCGGCCACACCTGGGACCAGGGCACCGTCTTCACCCCCGCCACCTGCACGGAAAGCGGCACCATGCGCTATACCTGCACCGTCTGCGGCGAGACCCGGGATGAGGTGATTCCCGCCACTGGTCACACCTGGGACCAGGGCACTGTCCTCACCCCTGCCACCTGCACAGAAAACGGCGCCATGCGCTACACCTGCACCGTCTGCGGCGAGACCCGGGATGAGGTGATTCCCGCCACCGGTCACGCCTGGGAGGATGATTACACCGTGGATCAGGCTCCCACCTGCACTCAGGACGGCAGCAAGTCCATCCACTGCTCTCAGTGCGATGCCGTCACCGATGTCCAGACCATCCC
>NZ_NFKG01000007.1:0-87015 GCF_002160275.1 Pseudoflavonifractor sp. An187
TTCAGCGGACTCTGCCGCAAGGAGGGAAAGGAAGCCTCACCCATACGACGGTATTATATCATCAGCCTACTGGCTGCTGATACCAAATCTTAATCTTTATAGTAGGAGGTATCACCCATGGGCCGCATTCTCTTTGTGGCATCCACGTTTTCTCATATTCGAAACTTCCATCTTCCCTATCTGAAGGCTCTGACAGAACAGGGCTGGGAAGTGGATGTGGCCTGCGGCGGGGCGGTGATGGAGCTGCCCCATGCCCGCAAGCTGTACCCCATCCCCCTGGAGAAGAGCATGGCCTCTCCCAAAAATGTCACCGCCACCCGGCAGCTGCGCCGCCTCATCCGGGAAAACCGGTACCAGCTCATCAGCTGCCACACCGCCTTGGCCTCGTTTTTTGTGCGTCTGGCGGTGATGGGGATGCGCCACCGCCCCAAGGTGGTGTCCATCTGCCACGGCTATCTCTTCGACCAGGACACCGCTACCCTCAAGCGCCTGGTGCTCAGCACCGCCGAGGCCGTCACCGCCCCGGTCACCGATCTGCTGCTGACCATGAACCAGTGGGACACCCAGTACGCCGCCGCCCACAAGCTGGGCAAAAAGGTGGCATACATCCCTGGTATGGGCATTGACCCCCAAAAGCTCCCCGCTGTCCCGCCTGAGCGGGGCGCGCAGCTGCGCAACGACCTGGAGCTGCCCGAGGATGCTTTCGTCCTACTCTTCGCCGGGGAGTTCTCCCACCGCAAGAGCCAGCCGGTGCTCCTGGAGGCTCTGGCCCAACTGCCGGAGCAGGTGTATCTGCTCCTCCCCGGCCAGGGCAGCGAGCTGGAGGCCTGCCAGCAGCTGGCCCAGCAGCTGGGGGTAGCCCACCGGGTGCGCTTCCCCGGCCAAGTGTCGGACATGCCCACCTGGTACGCCGCCTGTGACGTGGTAGTATCCGCCAGCCGCATTGAAGGGTTGCCCTTCAACCTCATGGAGGCCATGTACTACGGCCGGCCCATTGTTGCCAGCGACGTGAAGGGCCACCACGACCTGCTCGCCCCCAACCAGGCGGGGCTTCTGTACCCCTACGGGGATGCGGCGGCCTGCGCCCAACAGATTCGGGACCTCTTGGCACAGCCTCAGCTGCGCCAGGCCCTGAGCACCACCGCCCGACAGGCGGTCACCCCTTATCTGCTGCCCACGGTGCTACCCCAGGTGATGGGACAGTATCAGCAGCTACTTGACTAGGGAGGAATTCACACACAATGATCAAGGAAAACCAACGCACCCTCAACTATATCAATGTCATTCTAGACGCCCTCCTCATTTTCCTGTGCATGCCCATCGCCTATTGGGCCCGGTTCTTCCTCTTCCCCTTTGACGACCGGGGCATCACCCTGCGCTATTACCTTATCCTCACCCTGTGCATGCTCCCCATCTTCCTCATCACCCTGGGGGCCATGAACCTCTACGACTCTTTGCGCACCAAGCGGCTGCACTGGGAGGTGGGGCGGCTGTTCTGGGCCTGCTCCATCAACTTCGTGGTGCTCCAGACCATCCTCTTCCTCATCAAACAGTTCTACTTCTCCCGTTTGACCTTTGTGCTCTACTTCGTACTGGTGTTCTTCGCCCTCAGCGGCAAGCGGCTGGTGCTGCGGCTGTGTCTGCGCAAGTTCCGCAAGCAGGGCTTCAACCAAAAGCACGTGCTGCTGCTGGGCAACGGCCCCATGGCCCAGCGCTATATCCAAGCGCTGGCCGACGACCCCAACCTGGGCTTCTTTGTGGAGGGGTATCTGGCCTCTCAGGACACCATCCCCGACCTGGGCTACCTGGGCAATCTGGACGACCTGTCCTCGGTGCTCAACGACTATCAGCCCGATGAGGTGGTGGCCGCACTGTCCGCCCAGGAGTTCTCCCTCACCCCCACCATCATTGAGATCTGTGAGAAAGAGGGCATCAAGCTGTCCATCATCCCCTTCTATGCGGAATACATGCCCTCCAATCCCCAGTTTGACAACATCAACGGCATCCCCGTGATGAACATCCGCCGGATTCCCCTGGACAACCTGGTCTACGCCGTTGTCAAGCGCACCATGGACATTGTGGGCTCCCTGCTGCTCATTCTGCTCACCTCGCCCATCATGCTCTTTGCCGCCATCGGCGTGCGCCTGTCCTCCCCCGGCCCCATCATCTTCCGCCAAGAGCGGGTGGGACTGCACAACAAGCCCTTTGACATGTACAAGTTCCGGTCCATGCGAGTCAACGCCCAGCAGGACACCGGGTGGAGCCGCAACCGGGACCCCCGGAAGACCAAGTTCGGCGCCCTCATCCGCAAGCTGTCCATCGACGAGCTGCCCCAGCTGTTCAACGTGCTCAAGGGGGACATGAGCCTGGTGGGCCCCCGTCCGGAGATCCCCCACTTTGTGGAGCAGTTCAAAGACGAGATTCCCCTGTACATGGTCAAGCACCAGGTACGCCCGGGCATCACCGGCTGGGCCCAGATCAACGGCCTGCGGGGTGACACCTCCATTGTGGACCGCATCCGCTACGACATCTACTATATCGAGAACTGGAGCATTTTCTTCGATTTGAAAATCCTGCTCATGACCCCCCTCAAGGGAATTATCAACCAGGAAAAGCTAAAGTAACTCTCCGCTTGCCCTGGCGACCAAATTATGCTACAATGACCCAAATGGTGTAACATCCATCACCGCCGGACATGCGGCGTGGGAAAGACGGTGAAATGAAATGGAAATCCATGCTTCTGCGGAGAACTATCTGGAGGCCATCCTGGCCCTGAGCGAAAAAGGGCCGGTGCGCTCCATTGATGTGGCGCAACACCTGGGATTCTCCAAGCCCAGTGTCAGCCGCGCCATGAGCCTTTTGCGGGACAACGGCTATGTGGTCATGGATGAGAACAGCTTCCTGGTCCTCACCCCCGCCGGTCTGGACATTGCGGAGACCATCTATGAGCGCCACAAGCTCCTCAGCCAGTGGCTGACCTGGCTGGGCGTCCCCCCGGACATTGCCGCCGAGGACGCGTGCAAAATTGAGCATGACCTGAGCCCGGAGTCCTTCCAGGCGTTGAAGGACCACATTGCCCAGCATCAGGACAAAATCCAGTAAAAAATATCCCGAGAGCCAAGGCTCTCGGGATATTTTTATCTCTCCATTTCTCTCTTCCAATTGTCTCGGTCGGCCTGGGTGATCTCCCGCAGCACTCGGGCGGGGTTGCCCACGGCGATGGAATTGGGTGGCACGTCCCGGGTGACCACGCTGCCAGCTCCCACCACGGCCCCATCTCCAATGGTGACCCCGGCCAGGATGACACAGCTGCCCCCAATCCACACGTCTTTGCCGATGTGGACAGGAGCGCCATATTCCCACCCTGTGGCCCGGTCCTCCGGGGCGATGGGGTGCCCGGCGGCGTAGATGGACACGTTGGGGCCGATGAGGGTGCGGTCCCCGATGGTCACTTGGCACACATCCAAAATGGTGAGGTTGTAGTTGGTGAACACGTCCCGGCCCACCACAATGTGCTTGCCGTAGTCACAGCGCAGGGGCGGTAAAATAGTTGAGTTCTCCCCGATACCACCCAGCAACTGCTCCAGCAGGCCCCGCTGCTCCTCCCACCGCTGGGGCGGCAGGTTGTTGTAGGTATACAGCAGCTCCTGGGCCACCATGCGGGACTCCAGCAGCCCGTCCTGGTTGGCCAGATAAGGCAGGCCCGCCAACATCCGCTCTCTGTGGTTCACGTTTTACCCTTCCTTTCGCTCCCCGGCCAAGCTGTGGGCGAAATACTCCCGCACCTGGTCCGGGTCGTCGGTCTGCCCCAGGGCCCACATCAGCTTGGTCACTGCCGCCTCGGTGGTCATATCATAGCCCTGGATAACCCCTTCCGCCAGGGCCTTCTGCCCCGCCTGGTAGAGGGCAAAATTGCTGCTCTCATACAGGCACTGGCTGCACACCACCACAGACATGCCCGCCTGAGCCGCCTTTTGCAGCTTCTCAATGAGATTGCGGCGGATGAAGTGGAGTCCGCCGGTGCCGAAGGCCTCGATGACCACCCCACGGTAGTGCATATCCAGCAGCATGTCGAAGATCTCCGGGTTGAGTCCCGGGGTGAGCTTGATGAGGAACACCTCCCGGCACAGCTGGTCCCGCAGGCGGCAGGGCCCCTTCACCGGGGGGATGGCGCTCTCGTCAATGGTGAGCCCCGAGCCGCTGACCCGGCCCACCAGGGGCCAGTTCACGCTCTCGAAGGCGGCGAAGTCGGTGGTGTGGGTCTTCACCGACCGACAGCCCAGAATCACCTTCCGGTCAAAGGCCACAAACACCCCCGGCTTTCCCGAGGCGGCCATGGCCAGGGCGGTGCGCAGATTGTCCAGGCCGTCGGTGAGGGGGTGCTCAATGGGGAGCTGGGCCCCGGTGAGCACCACGGGAATGGGGATGTTGCGCACCATGTAGGACAGCACCGAGGCGGTGTAGGCCATGGTGTCGGTGCCGTGGGAGATGACCACCCCGTCGTACTCCTCCCGGGCCTTGTAGACGTGGGAGGCGATGAGCTTCCACTCCTCGGGCTGGATGTTGGAGGAGTCCAGGTGGAGAATGTCCTTCACCGTCAGGTCATAGCTGCCCGCCAGTCCCCCCATGTAGTGGGCCAGCATATCCCCGTCCATGCCGGGGGCCAGCCCCTCTTCCGTCATACGGGAGGCGATGGTGCCACCCGTGGTCAAAAGTAAAATTCGTTTCATGTTGATCCCCCTGGGATTCTCTCTTGATATCGATTTCAAGTATAGCGAATGTCCGCTGTCTTTTCAAGGGAATCCCGCCATTCCGGCCATCTTGCCGGGAGCTGAAAAAGTTGGTATACTGAGAAAAAACAAAAGGAGGACCATCCTATGCCATACGATCTTCTGGTGGTGGGAGCCGGACCCGCCGGACTCTCGGCCGCCATTTACGCCCGGGCCCGCAACAAATCCGTGCTGGTGGTGTCCAACGACCCCACCGCCAGCCCTCTGTGCAAGGCCCACCAGATTGACAACTACCCCGGTATCGCTCACATCACTGGTTTGCAGCTGGTGGAGGATATGCTGGCTCAGGCCCGTGAGATGGGCGCGGAATTCCGCCAGGGCCGGGTGCTCACCCTCATGCCCCTGGGCGACTCCGTCATGGCCTCCATCGGCGACCAGGTGGAACAGGCCACCGCGGTGGTGCTGGCCCCCGGCGTGGCCCGGGCCACCCCCCTCCCCGGCGAGGAGAAGCTGCTGGGCCGGGGCGTGAGCTACTGCGCCACCTGCGACGGCATGTTCTACCGGGGCAAGCAGGTGGTGGTGGCAGGCGATGCCCCCGACCTGGCCGAGGAAACGGAGTACCTGCGCTCCATCGGCTGCGAGGTCACCTCGGTACGTCTGCCCGGTCTGCACATCCTGGGCGAGGACCAGGTCACCGGGGTGTGCACCGCCAAGGGGGAGGAAATTCCCTGCCAGGGCGTGTTCCTGCTGCGGGCCTCCATTGCCCCCACTCAGCTGGCTCCGGGGCTGGAATTGGATGGCAACTATGTAAAGGTCAATTCCTTTATGGCCACCAACCTGCCTGGGATTTACGCCGCCGGAGACTGCACCGGCCAGCCCCTCCAGCTGGCCAAAGCCGTGGGCGAAGGCCAGATTGCCGCCCACCACGCCCTGGGCCTTTGACTTTGACTTGTTAAATTTTTTAGAAATCTTGCACGAAGGTTATTGAAATTTCCCGCGGAAGATGGTAACATGATGTACAAGAAAAGGGGACTCCCCCTTGAAACCAATAAGGAGTGATTGTTATGGTCAAAGTAATTATGGGCCCCAAGGGTACCGGTAAGACCAAGCAGATGATCGATCTGATCAACACAGCAGTGGAAACCGAGCACGGCAACGTGGTTGCCATCGCCCACGATTCCAAGCTGACTTTTGATATTAACTACAAGATCCGACTGGTTGAAACCTCCGACTACGATATCCCCAACTATGACACCTTGAAGGGATTCCTGTACGGCCTGTACGCCAGCAACTACGACATCACCCACGTGTTCATCGACAGCTTGAACAAGCTGGTCTCCACCGAGAACAAGGCCGATGTCGAGGCGTTCCTGGATTGGTTGGAAGCGTTCTCCCAGAAGAGCGGCATCAAGTACACGGTCTCCATCAGCGAGGACGAGTCCACCGCCAGCGAGGGTGTGCGCAAGTATTTCTAATACATCAAACAATGAGGGCCGAGTGCTGATGCACTCGGCCCTTTTGTTTATCAAACTTTGGATGCAGCTGGGGCCGGATGCTGACGCATCCGGCCCTTTTTTTGTGTTATTCCTCTCTCATGCCGCTGACAATGCGGAAGTAGGAACGAGAGGTCAGACGATAAATCATAACATAGAAGAGGGCGAAGGCCACAAAGCACACCACCGTCACCCCGGCAAACAGCCCCACGTTGGTCAAGCCAAACAGCAGCAGCAGCTTGCGGATGAGGGGGAAGGCGAAGGCCAAGTGGGCCCCGGCCATGAGCAGCGGCAGGAAGAACACGGTGAGCACCTGGGAATTGATGCTGCGGCGGATCTCCCCCTTGGTCATGCCCACCTTCTGCATGATGTCAAACCGGGACTGATCCTCATACCCCTCGCAGATCTGCTTGTAGTAGATGATGAGCACCGCCGCCAGGATGAACACCACCCCCAACAGGATGCCCAGGAAGAACATACCGCCGTACAGGCCGTAAGTGCTCCCCCGCTCCTGAGCCGCCCCCTCCATCAGGACGTGGAAATAGCCGTCCGTCTCATCGGCGCTCTCCATGTCCCGCAGAGCGGTGGACAGCTGCTGGCCGATCTGGATCTGGGTATCATCGTCACAGTTGAGGTCAAAGCCGTAGTACCAGTGGAGGCTGGAGGCACTCTGCTCACCCAGCTGGGCCTGAACCCCCTCCACCGTCTCCTGGAAGTTGGGGACAAAGAGATACATGGAGGGGATGATCTGCATGGCGTCCACCCCGTTGTCCGCGAAGCTGTCCACCTGTTTGGCCACCGACAGGGTAACCCCTTCCCCCAGTTCCACCGAGGCATAGGGGTAGTCGCTTCCCTTGGTGGTGTACATCAGCGCCTGACCGGGCATCAGGGTCTCCCGCTTCCCCATCAGGCTGTTGTAGTCCTCCAGCGGCACCACAAACACCTGCCAGGTATTGGCCATGGTCTCCATGTTGTAGGAGCTGAGGAACACGTCGTCCATGACCATCCGGTCCTCCTGACGCACCCCCACAAAGCCGCACACCCGGTAGTCCAGGATGTTGCTGGGGGTGGCGCCATACTGCTCCGCCGTCTCTTCAGCCAGCACCCGCACCTGCTCCTGGTGGGAGCCGTCCAAGGTGTTCACACAGTCCACCACGGCGTCCAGGTTGATGTGCCGGGGATAGCGAGTGCGCAGACTGTCCTCAATGCCGATGTACAGGCAGGAGGTGGAGGAGATCATCACCAGCACCATGGTGCACAGAATGCAGATGGAGGCCAGGCCCGCGCCATTGCGCTTCATGCGGTAGACCATGGAGGACACCGACACAAAATGGTTGGTCTTGTAGTAGTAGCGCTTATTCTTTTGCAGCAGGCGGCACAGGGTCACAGAGCCCGCCACAAACAGCAGATAGGTGCCCACCACCACCATGGCCACCGCGATGAAGAAGCCAATCATGGCGGTAATAGGGTCTTTCACGGTGATGGCCCAGTAGTAGGCGCCCCCCAGCACCACCAGCCCCAGCAGGGCGATGAGCCAGTTGGCTTTCGGCGGCTTCTCCCCGGCGTTTTCACTGCGCAGCAGGGCGATGGGGCTGGTGAGGTGGATTTGACGCAGGGTGTTGAGGAACATGAGGCCGAAAATCACCAGGAATAGCACCACGGTGCTGACCACGGAGTTCAGCTCCACCGTCATGGTGTAGGTGACTCCACCGTCCAGAATGCGGGTGAGGGCCAGCTCGGCCACCTTGGAGAAGAGCACGCCGCAGAACAGGCCCACCACCAGGGTGATGGCCGCAATGATCACGGTCTCCCACAGCAGCACCAGAGCCAGGTGCCGTTTGCCCATACCCAGGATGTTGTACAGGCCAAACTCCTTCTTTCTTCTGCGGATGAGGAAGGAGTTGGTGTAGAAGAGGAAGATGGTGGAAAACACACACATGACCCCAAAGCCCATGCCCAAAAAGCCCTGAGCGTTGCTCCCTCCGGGCATCTCATGGAGCACCGGGGCCTGGCTCAAAAAGGAGACGATGTAGCACACCATCACCACGCCGATACAGGCCAGGATGTAGGGCAGGTACATCTTCTTGTTTTGACGGATACCCGTCCACGCCAGTCGGCGATAAAATCCCAGTCTCATGCCCGCTCACCACCTGTGGTCAACAGGGTGAGGGCGTCGGAAATCTTTTGATAGAACTGGTTTTCCGTGCTCTCGCCCCGGTAGATCTGGTGGAACAGCTCGCCGTCCTTGATGAAGAGCACCCGTCCGGCGTGGCTGGCCGCCTTCACCGAGTGGGTGACCATCAGGATCGTCTGTCCCTGGGCGTTGATGTCGCCAAACAGCCGCAGCAGCTCGTCGGTGGCCTTGGAGTCCAGAGCACCGGTGGGCTCGTCGGCCAGGATGAGGCGGGGGTTGGTGATGAGAGCCCGGGCCACGGCTGCCCGCTGCTTCTGGCCGCCGGACACCTCATAGGGGTACTTTTTCAGCAGGTGGGCGATGCCCAGCTGAGCCGCCAGCGGCACCAGGCGCTGCTTCATCTCGCTGGGCTGCTTACCCGAGAGCACCAGGGGCAGGTAGATGTTGTCCTCCAGGGAGAAGGTGTCCAGCAGGTTGAAGTCCTGGAACACAAAGCCCAGGTGGTCCCGGCGGAAGGCCGCCACCTCAGACTCCCGGATTTTACCCAGCTCCTGGCCGTCCAGCTTCACCAGGCCCCCGGTGGGCTTATCCAGCGCCGCCAGGATATTCAGAAGGGTGGTCTTGCCGGAGCCAGACTCTCCCATGATGGCCACATACTCCCCTTCCTCCACATGGAAGGTGACATTTTTCAGCGCCTGCACTTGGGTGCCGCCAAAGCGGGTGGTGTAGACCTTCTGTAAGCTCTGTACTTCCAAAATACTCATAGAGCGGTTCCTCCTTTGCTGTTTACACCCTTATTATAGCCGGGAGAACCCCGCCTCTCCATGGCATCTCCTTACACTTTGCCCTCCACTTCTTACGCTTTTGTCACAAGTCACTCCAGCCACCGCTGTTCCCGCTCCAGATTGATGCGGATGGAGGTGCCCTCCCCCGCCACCGACTGGGCGGAGATGGTATGGCCCAGGTTCTGGCAAATGCGGCGGCACAGGTACAGCCCCAGGCCGCTGGCCTTCTTGTCCGCCCGGCCATTGTACCCGGTGTACCCCTTTTGGAAGATGCGGGGCAGGTCCTCGGCGGCGATGCCCATGCCGTTGTCCCGGATGCACAGGGTGGCGGGCTTCTCCAGCTCCAGCCACACCTCGCCCCCGTCAGGGGTATACTTTAGGGCGTTGGACAGCACCTGCTCCACCACAAAACTCAGCCACTTCTCATCCGTGAGCACCCGCAGCCCCGTGGGCTCATAGTGCAGGGCAATGTGGCGGCGGATGAACTGGGTGGAAAACTTGCGCACCGCTCCCCGGAGGATGCCGTCCAGCTCGTACTCCCGGAACAGGTAGTCGGTGGACTCCGAGTCCAGGCGGAGGAAGGCCAGCACCATCTCCACATACTGCTCAATGCGCAGCAGTTCCTCCAACTGCTGCCGGGCGGTGGGGGAGTCCTGGCTCTGGAGGGTCAGGCGCATGGAGGCAATGGGGGTCTTGATCTGGTGGGCCCACACGGTGTAGTAGTCCACCATGTCCTCATAGCGGCGCTGCATCTCCCCTTCCCGCTGGGCCTGCTCGGCCCGCAGCAGCTGGATGATGTGCTGGTAGTCCCGGTGGTCCTGGTTGATGGGCAGGGGGAACTCCCCCATCACCGCTCCGGACAGCTGGGAGAGCTGCTCCAGGCGGCGGTGCCGCTCCTGGGCTCGCCGGACGTCCAGCCCTAAAAACACGCACCCCAGCACGGCGCACAGCCCCACCGGGTAGAGCACCGCGGCCATCGGCAGTCGGTACAGGGCAAACACGGTGAGAAAGATGAGGGAGAAGAGGAGGAAAATCCCCACCGCCGGGAGGCGGTCCCTCAGATAGGTTTTCAGGTATCTCATGACGCCCTCCTTATTTAAGAGATGAGATAGCCCACCCCGAACTTGGTGGTGATGAAGGCCTTCAGCCCCGCCCCGTCCAACTTCTTGCGCAGGCGGTTGACGTTCACCGTCAGGGTGTTTTCGTCCACAAAGCTGTCCCCTTCCCAGAGAAGCTCCATCAGCCGCTCTCGGCTGACCACGCTGCCCTTGTTGCGCATCAGGGCCAGAAGGATGCGGTACTCATTTTTCGTCAGGTCGATGTTCTCCCCCTGATAGGTGAGGGTGCCATCTCCCGTGTTGAGCATGGCTCCCCGGTGCTCCAGCACCGGCACGGCTCCGGCATAGTCATAGGCCCGGCGGAGCATGGCCTGCACCTTGGCAATGAGTACCCCCTGGTCAAAGGGCTTGGCAATGAAGTCGTCCGCCCCCATGTTCATGGCCATCACCAGGTTCATGTTGTCCGAGGCGGAGGAGAGAAAGACAATGGGCACCTGGGAGACGGTACGGATCTGGCTGCACCAGTGGAAGCCGTTGAAAAAGGGCAGTCCAATGTCCATGAGCACCAGGTGGGGCTGGTACTGAGCAAACTCCCCCAGCACGTTGCGGAAGTCGGAGACGCATTTGGCCTCCAGTCCCCAGGCCTCCAACTGGATCTGCACCGCCCCGGCAATGCCCCGATCATCCTCCACAATTAGAATTCGATACATGCGCTTCGCTCCTTTCCCCCTCTCCGGGGGTGGTATCCCCTCCATTTTAGGTGCTTTCCCCCGCCCTGTCAACGAAGTTCCCGGTACAGGGATTCCATCCCACTTTATGGCAGAAAACTGAAAAATTTCAACAATTTTTAATAGATAAAAAAGGAATCAACCTATATTCTTTACATTTTTGCAATATTTTTCTTTAATTTTACGAAAAAATCACAGGAATGCCACAGAGAAGAAGGAGAAAAAGGTAGATTTGTGTGTTGGATTGACAAATCAAGGAACATGCCCTATAATGCAGGAGGATAAGCCAGAATTCCAGAACATACCTGGTTGATTGAGGATGCGTCCCCTCATCTGGGTGGGGGCGGTTTTTGCGCCGGGTGTTGTTTAGTGAATTAGCGAAGCGAATTTGCCCCTGCCTGAGTGGGGCACAAGGAGGAACCGATCTCGTGAAGAGCAATAAGTTGGCTGCGCTGCTGTTGGCAGCGGCCATGTGTACCATAACTGCGGGATGCACTTCATCCCCTCAGGAGGAGAGCAGTATGCCATTGACCAGTCCGTCCGCAGCCATTTCCGAAAAGCCCAGCCAGAGCGGCTTCGCCGGCGGCGGCACCGGAGCCGTGGGCAGCCAGTCCGTCACTCTGGAAAACAGCGGCAAGCTGCGCATCGCCTATCAGCAGGGCGCGGGCAACTCCGTGACCTGCGTGTCCAGTGTGGACCAGCTCAACCGCTTCGGTCTGTACGGCAGCGACAAGCTGGCCGCATACGACAAGCACTTTTTTGACAGCAAAGCCCTGGTGCTGGTGAAATACACCGTCAGCAGCGGCTCCACCCAGCTCAGCCTGAGCAGCGCCACCCGGGTCAGCAACATGGTATCCGTGCATGTGGACGCCCAGTCTGCGGGCATGGGAACCTCGGACATGGCCACCTGGCTTTTGTGGGCTGAGGTGGACAAGTCTCTGAGCGACTGTCAATGGGTGTTGGACGGGGCCAGTGGTGCCGGGTCCGGCGTGACCAAGTAACCAGGTTGGCCGGGTACAATACAACACAGTGTGCAAAGGGGCAGATATCCACAGCGGACTGTCCCTTTGTCTTTCCCTTTATAAGTTATCAATCGAGAATTGAGAGAACACCAGTTGGATGATAACCTGTCTTCTTCGACCAAGCGTCTGGAAACCAGTTAAGGAGGGGTGGCAGTGGGTTTCCACGCAGAGAAAAGATGAGGGGTTTTCATATTTGCGAGGTCCGGCCTGTCCCCGGATGGACCGTCCCCGCCCGTTCGCTTCCGCCCTGTGGACGGAAGCGGCAAACGAAAACTAAGGAGGATAACATGAGACATCACGAGAAAGCATCACGCAGGCTCGTCAGTCTGCTGCTCTCGGTGGTCATGGTGCTCGGCTTGCTGACACCTGGCTTCGCCGCTGGCAGCGGGGCTCTCTCCCTGACAGAGGGCAACCCCCACGCAGGCTATGACGCAGACCTGCCCAGTGTAGAGTCTGGATCTACCGTCCAGGCCGAAGTGAAAGAGGACGACGGCCAGGCCACCATCGGTCTGGAGGAGAGCGGCACTCCCGCTGCTCAGAACAACGACGCCTCTGCCCCCGCTCCCGAGGACGAGGTGACCTTCATCGTCTCTCTGGACAAGGAGTCCCTTCTGGAAGCCGGCTTCAGCGGTGACGACATCGCCGCCGACACCGCCAGCGTCAGCAACTATGTTGCCGACCAGAAGGACGCCGTGGAGCTGTTCACCCAGGCCCTGGAGGACGAGCTGGGCAGTGACGCCGTGGAGGTGGGCTACACCTACACTGTGACCATGACCGGCCTGTCCGTCACCACCACCTATGAGAACAAGGCTGCCATCCAGGAGATGCCCGGCGTGGATCGGGTGTATGTGGCTCCTGTGTTCAGCATTCCCGAAGAGGACAATGTGATGCAGCCCTACACCAACAACGCCACCAATATGATTGGCTCCAACGTGGTCAATCAGAGCGGTTGGACCGGTAAGGGCATGCGCATCGCCATTGTGGACACTGGTATCGTGGCCGATCACCCCAACTTCCAAGCCATGAGCGAGGACAAGCTCACCGATACCTCCCTGACTGTGGAGGATGTGCAGAACGCTTGGAGCAACCTGAATGCTTCCGACTCCAACGTGCTCCCCGCTTCCACCTACTTCAGCAACAAGATCCCCTTCGCCTTCAACTACTACAACAAGAACATTGACGTGTCCCACAACATCGCCGGTAGTGACCACGGCACCCACGTGGCTGGCATCGCCGCCGCCAACAAGATTTCCTCTTCTGAGGTCATCGGTGTGGCTCCCGACGCTCAGCTCATCGTCATGCAGGTGTTCAACCCCAAGGGCGCCAACTGGGATACCGTTATGGCCGCCCTGGAGGACTGTGTCTACCTGAACGTGGACACCGCCAACCTGTCCCTGGGCTCCGCCGCCGGCTTCGTGGATAACGATGCTCCCATGACCGAGCTGCTGGACCTGCTGGAGCAGGCCGGTGTGGAAGTCATCATCGCCGCCGGTAACGACACCAACAACGCTCTGAACAACAACCACGGCAACAACCTGTCCCTGACCGGAAACCCCGACACCGGCCTGGTGGGCAACCCCAGCACCTACTCTCACGTGCTGTCTGTTGCCTCTGTGGACAACGACCGCATCACCCAGCAGTACGTCACCGTGGGTGAGACCAAGATCGGCTACAACGACTCCGGCGTGTTCACCCGTCTGGAGAACCTGGCCGGCAACTCCTATGAGTATGTCATGATCGACGGCTACGGTGCCGCCGAGGACTTCGACGGCGTGGACGTCAACGGCAAGGTTGCCGTGGTGTGGCGTGGCGGCGGCGTGGCCTTCCCTGACAAGCACGCCAACGCTCAGAACGCCGGTGCTGCTGCCTGTATCGTGGTCAACAACACCTCCGGTCTGCTGAACATGGCCATCAACGATGCCGCCGGGAACATCCCCTGCGTGCTCATGTCCAAGGAGGCCTGGGACCTGCTGGCCAACGCTGAGACCAAGACCCTCACCGTCACCGGCAAGAGCGATTCCTTCCAAATCGCCAAGACCATGAGCGACTTCTCCAGCTGGGGTCCCGCTCCCGACCTGTCCCTGAAGCCTGAGATCACCGGCGTGGGCGGCAACATCTATTCCACCCGTGACACCCCCACCGGCTACGGCAACATGAGCGGTACCTCCATGGCCACTCCCCAGGTCACCGGCGCTATGACCGTGCTGATGCAGTACCTGCGCAGCAAGGGCTACAGCAATCAGGACATGTGGACCATGGCCACCAACATCCTCATGAGCACCGCCGATCCCATCGACGTGCCCGGTTCCACGGGGCTGAAGTATTCCCCCCGTCTCCAGGGTGCCGGTCTGGTGAACCTGGTGAAGGCCACCACCGTGGATGCCTACCTGTCCAGCACCTCCAACTCCATGGGCCGTGCCAAGGCCGAGCTGGGCGACAGCACCGAGGGAACCTACTCCTTTGAGTTCTCCGTGACCAACTTCTCCGACGAGTCCAAGACTTACACCTTCGATTCTGACGTGCAGACCGAGACTGCCACCGATGGCTTCATCGCCGGCACCCCCTATCTGCTGGAGTCCAAGGTGAAGGTCAGCCAGGACAGCGTCACCGTGGCTGCTGGTGAGACCGTCACCCTCACTGCCACCATCACCCTCACCGAGGCCGACAAGGAGTACATCAACAGCCGCTTTGAAAACGGCATGTATGTGGAGGGTTACCTGTACCTGGAGGGCGCTGACAACCAGAACCTGACCATGCCCTTCCTGGGCTACTACGGCGACTGGTCCAAGCCTCCCGTCTTCGATAACCCCGACTACAACGAGGCCAGCCTGTATGGCACTGGCGTGTTCACCATGATCGCCCAGCTGGGTACCAACCCCTATCTGCGGGGCGGTGCCTCCGGCGATGAGTACAACGCCTTCTCCTATGCCAACCCCCTGATGGAGCTGGATTTCGGTATGCTGCGTAGCGCCCGCAAGCTGGTGTTCCGTGTCAACAATACCGAGACCGGAGAAGAGTACTTCAACTACGTCCACGAATACGCCACTAAGAGCTACTACAACAGCAGTTACGGCCAGATCTTCCCCTTCTACATCTACAACGCCACCACCGACGAGGAGTATGTGTGGAACGGCTATGACAAGGACGGCAATCAGCTGCCTGACGGCACCACCATCACCTACACCGTAGAGGCCTATGTGGACGACGGCGACGATGTGGTGGATGATTCCTTCTCCTTCCAGGCCTCTCTGGACAACCAGAAGCCTCAGCTACTCAACGCCGACAATCTCCAGGACTCCCTGAAGGTGGAGAACGGTCAGATCAACCTGACCCTGAAGCTGCAGGATAACGCCAACCTGGCCGCCATCCTCTTCGTCTCCCCCGACGGCTCCGTCATCAGCAAGTTCGCTCCCAAGCCCGACGATGGCAGCGAGTATGTGGCCGGCAAGAGCTTTGAGCAGACCTTCAACGTGGCTGGCTACGGCGCTGACTTCACCATCGTGCTGGGCGACTACGCCTGCAACGAGACCGAGATCAAGGTGGCCCTGGAGCTGGATGATTCCGCTCTGACTCCCAGCCTGAAGGATCTGGAGCTGGGCCGTCTGTACGGCTTCGAGCCCTACACCGACTCCACCGTTCTGGACCGCGGCTGGTTCAGCATTGACAAGGGCCAGACCGAGGCACCCCGCAACGAGACCTATGAGAACACCGCCTACACCGCCGGCGAGTACATCAACGGCCGTGTGATTGCCCAGCGCAACGACGGCGCTCTGGTGCTGCTCTCTCCCTACTCCACCTACTGGGGCAGCCAGGTTCTGTACACCCAGAGCGGCCAGGAGGGCTCCGCCAACTTCATCACCCTGTATGACATGGCCCTGAGCCATGGCAACAACGGCGGCGGCATCCTCCAGCGCAACGGCGAGGACGCTCTGTACGCCGTGGGTTGGACCTATGACGGCACCATCACTCCCTCCGGCAGCTATGGCGGTTCCAACAACCTCTATGAGGTGTGCTTCACTCCCTGGGGCTACACCAGCATTGAGAAGGTGGCCACCATCACCGGCCTGGCTGAGGGCTACGAGATCCTCACCCTGTCCGCTGACGAGGAGGGCAACCTGTACGCCATCGGCACCGACCTGAACCTCTACTCCCTGGACAAGACCACCGGTGCTGCTACCTGGCTGATGACCATGTCCGACTTCAAGGTCAAGACCAACGGCGAGCGTCTGAGCAGCATCCAGTCCATGACCTATGACTACGAAGAGGACGTCATCTACTGGTACGCTCACGCCCAGGTGGGCAACACCCAGGTGTGCGAGACCTACAAGATTGACCCCGTGAAGAAGACCGCCGAGAGCCTGGGCAGCCGTGCCCCCAGCGGCACCTCCGCCCTGTTCATCCCCAACGACCTGGGCACCGACCTGTTCACCGTGGGCGAAGTCAACCCCACCGGCGTGCAGCTGGAGCCCTATAAGACCACCCTGGTGGTCAACCAGGGCAAGCGCATGAACCTGACTTGGGCCCCCTGGAACGCCGCTGCTCAGCAAGTGACCTGGACCAGCGACAACACCGACGTGGCCACCGTCTCTGAGACCGGCTATGTCAAGGCCATTGGCCCCGGCACTGCCACCATCACCGGCGCTACCCAGATTATGTATGCTGGACAGACCGAGTGGACCCCCTACGAGGTCACCTGCCAGGTCACCGTAGTGGAGTCTCAGGACGCCCTGTACGGCTACATCGTCACCGATGATGTCAACCAGGGCAACCAGATGAAGTGGGTCACCTACTCCGACCAGACCCCCACTCAGGTCACCCAGCTCAACGCCCCCAAGACCACCACTCTGGACGGCACCGTTGGCTCCGCCCTCTGGGCCGGCGGCACCTACTACAACGGCTATGTGTACACCGTGCAGCAGGAACAGTGGGTGGAGGACGACGTGATCTACAACGCCACCGTCCTCTATCGCACCCTGGTCACCGGCAATGAGGATCCCACCAAGACCACCTTCGGCGAGCCCGAGCGCATCGGCCACACCGAGAACATCCAAGTGGGCAACATCGGCTTCGACTACAACACCGGCCGTATGTACGGCGTGGATCTGACCAACGGCGGCCTCGTGGTCATCGACCTGGAGACCGGCGCTGTGGATCCCATCGGCGAGTTCAAGTTCCCCGAGGGCTCTGCCTCCGGCGACAACGTGATGACCGCCATGGCCGTCATCTGCGAGGGTGAGGAGACCACCATCCTGTGCGGCAGCATGAACGGCAACCTGTTCATCGTGGACCCCGACACCATGGAGGCCACCAAGGTCTACTCCAGCTCCCAGGAGTACTGGTTCTACGCTGGCATGACCTACGACTACAACACCGGCAACATCTACTGGAACCCCTCCATGGGCTCCGGCATCAATCCCCTGTTCCTGGTCACTCTGGAGGACACCGATTGGGGCTCCATTGAGGCCAACGTCATGGACCTGGGCGACGTGAGCAGCCGTTCCGGCGTGGAGCAGACTGCCATGTTCACCATCACCGAAAACGAACCCGAGACCAACTACATCCCCGTGGAAGACCTGTGGCTGACCACCGGCGAGACCTACACCGGCCTGGCTGGCGCTCAGGTGCAGCTGCAGACCTCCACCGAGCCCGCCCGTCCCACCGTGCAGAAGCGCACTTGGTCCAGCGACAACACCGATGTGGCCACCGTGGACGCCTTCGGCAAGGTGACCCTGGTGGATGTGGGTACCGCCACCATCACCGTCAGCCTCACCGACCGTGACGGCACCGTGTACTCCGACTCCATCACCTTCACCGTCCTGCCCGCTGCCGGCTCCATGGCCGCCTTCATGGCCCGGGACGACAACGGCTCCATGTACGCCAACTTCTGGATCACCGTCAACGACTATGATCCCGCCAACTCCACCGTGGGTCAGGCCACCAATGGTGCCTACACCGTCCGTGCCGGCGAGTACTTCGACGGTTACTACTATGTGGTGGACGACCTGAACAACTTCATGCGCATCGATGCGGATTCCGTGGATGCCTACACCGTGCTGGGCAACACTGAGAAGCGTGTGGTGGATCTGGCCTTCGACTACACCACCGGAACCATGTACGGCCTGACCCTCAGCTACAAGGCTTGGAACTCCGAGACCTATCAGCAGGAGCAGACCTACCCCGAGCTGGTGAAGATCGACCTGACCACCGGTGCCCTGACCACTGTGTGCACCCTGGATACCGCCGGTGCCTTCACCCTGGCCGCTGACAAGGACGGCAAGCTGTACACTGCAGGCAGCACCTCTACCAGCGCCAACGCCGTACTCTATCAGATCGACACCGCCACCGGCGCTTGCACCCAGCTGACTGAGGTGGAGGGCGCTGTGGCCTACACCGATCAGAACGGTGCCTACAACTCCCAGCTGTCCTATGACTTCGGCAGCGACCGTCTGTACTTCCACGCTGCCAACATCACCGCCAGCTGGTGCAGCGGCTCCAACCTCTACATGATCGAGAAGGAGGGCGACTCCTTCACCGCCATGAAGCTGGGCAGCACCGCTCTGAACCTGCGTGGTGAGTCCATGCAGGGCTACAACGCCGTGCTGGGTATGCTCTGCCCCATCCCCGAGGACAGCGAACTGCCCGAGATGGACGTGATCAACCTGATGCTGGACCGCACCGTGACCCGGATGCTGGTTGGCACCACCATGACCATGGACGCTCTGGTTCAGCCCGCTGTGAGCAGCGACAAGGCTCAGCTGGTCTGGTCCAGCAGCGATGAGTCCGTGGCCACTGTGGCCGAGGACGGCACCATCACCGCTGTGGCTGCCGGCGAGACCACCATCACCGTCACTGACACCGTCAGCGGCCTGTCCGCCTCCTGCCAGCTCTCCGTGCTCTCCGAGCTCAGCGGCGACGTGGCCTACACCATCTCCCAGGGCGTCGGCCTGGTGGCCTTCGATCCCGAGCTGCCCAACGAGTACGTGGTGGTCAACTCCGCCATGCCCGTGGACGGCAAGCTGGTGGGTGTGGACGTGGACGACTCCGGCCGTTACCTCTACTACGCTGTGTACGACGACGGCTCCTTCCCCCTGCTGTACCGTTACGACATCCAGGGTAACACCAATGTCTACATGGGCCAGCTCCAGACCAACACGCAGGTCTACACCCTGGCCTACGATGACGAGCACAACGTCATCTATCTGGGCGGCGGCTACTACCTGTATCAGTACTACGTGCCCAGCCTCCAGACCACCGACCTCAATCCCTACACCAGCATCGGCTTCGACAGTGACTACACCCGTGTGCACACCGTGGCCTGTGCCAACGGCAAGACCTATGTGCTGGGTAAGTGCTACGAGGATTCCCGTCTGATGGAAGTGGCTCTGAACATGCAGACCTACACCATCCTGGAGAACACCGACCTGCAGCTGAACACCGTGGAGAACAGCAGTGAGATGAGCTACAGCTCCAACACTGGCAAGTTCTACGTCACCGACGCTGCCAACAACCTGTACTCCTTCAACCTGCCCGACGAGAACGGCCTGACCAACCTGACCAAGGTTGACCTGGTGGCTGGCGGCCTGAACGTCACCGGTCTGGGCATCTACAACGATCCCGACTTCAACTGGGATCAGGAGGATTCCGGCCGCAAGTACGACGTGACCATCACTCCCACTGAGAACGGCACCGTGAAGGTGGATCCCACCAGCGCCGCTGCCGGCACTCAGGTGACCATCACCGCCACTCCCGACCAGGGCTATGAGGTGGGCTCCATCGTGGTCACCGACGCCGAGGGTAACACCATCGCTGTCACCAACAACGCCTTCACCATGCCCGCCGGTGGCGCCACCGTCACCGTGACCTTCCAGGCCGTGGCCAAGGCCGACAAGACCCTGCTGCAGAAGACCTATGACTATGCCGTGACCCTGTCCACGGAGGGTGTCACCGACTCCGCCAAGGCCGCCTTCGAGAAGGCTCTCGAGAACGCCAAGACCGTTCTGGACAACGACAACGCCACCCAGGACGAGGTCAACGCCGCTTGGGACCAGCTGCTGGAAGGCATCTGGGGTCTGGGTCTGGTTCAGGGCAGCAAGGATGAGCTGAACAAGCTCATTGCCAAGGCCGACGAGATGATGGACAACGCCGACAAGTATGTGGCTGACCACTGGCAGGAGCTGGTGGACGCCCTGGCCAAGGCCAAGGAAGTTGCCGCTGACGGCGACGCCATGGACGAGGACATCCAGCCTGTGGCTCAGGCCCTGCTCAATGCCATCCTGGCCCAGCGCTTCAAGGCTGACAAGTCCATCCTGGAAGACCTCATCGGCCAGGCCAAGGGCATCAACCTGGAGGGCTACACCGCCGAGTCCGTGGCCACCTTCCGTTCCGCTCTGGCTGAGGCTCAGGCTGTCATGGCCGACGAGACCCTGTCCGAGGACGATCAGAAGACCGTGGAGGACGCCGTGGCTGCTCTGAATGCCGCCATCAACGGCCTCACCGCCGAGGGCGAGACTCAGCCCTCTGACAAGCCCGAGGCCACTGACGAGCCTCAGGTCTCCGACAAGCCTGAGACCACCGATCAGCCTCAGGCCACCGAGAAGCCCGCTGAGAAGCCTGCTCAGACTGGCGACAACGCTCAGCTGATGCTGTACGTGGCTGTCATGTTCGCCGCTGTGTGCGCTCTGGGCGCCACCGCCGTGGTGCGCAAGCGTCGCAGCTAAGGCTCTCTCAGGTCTCTGAGACCCAACGCATGACAAAGCCCCGGAGGAAGCAAATGCTTCCTCCGGGGCTTTCCTTTGTCCCTGAGTTCGTGGAACTGTCTGCCGCCCGGCTGACGAAGGGGTTTCCCTTCTAAAAGGCCAAGTATCAGGCTTGCCAGCCTGGTGGGGACGCTTCCCGCTGGGGGTTTCTTTTGAGCGGGCAAAAGAAACCAAAACCCGCTTAGGGCGTTCCCCCCTAAGGACCTCCCTTGGGGTACGAAGCTGGAACTGCGTCAATTCTATGGCCGGCCCTGGCCTTGGTGGGGTCACATAGATGCCCTGGCACGTCTATAGAAAACATTCCCTTCTCTGTAAAACCGTGCCTCTGTTTCCAGGGCCTCACCCCGGTATGCGGCGTTCCCGCCGCCGGGAGCCGGCCACCGATCGCTGGGAACAGCGGCTCACCGGAGTAAGGCCCTGGCGGTAGAAGAATGCACCAGCAGAGAAGTAGGTGCATCCCGTAGACGGGCAAGCCATCTATGTGACCCCACCGAACCAAGGGCCGAACAGAGAACGGCGCACGTCCCCCCCAGTACGGCGGGGTGGATTCCACAAGGCGGGGGAAGGCCCCGCCTTTGGCGATTCTTTCCCCGATTTCTCATCGCTGAGAAATCGGGCCCAGCGGAGCGTCCCCGGCTGGGGCACTGGTCTACACCTGGGACATTGGAAAAACTAAGGCCTGCCTGCCGGGCAAACAAGGCATAAAAAAAGCGGAAGCAACCGAAGTTGCTTCCGCTTTTGATATCACTGGTTTCCCGTGCTGCAATTAGTCGGTGACGTAGGGCAGCAGAGCCACGTGACGGGCACGCTTGATGGCCTCGGTCAGCTGACGCTGATGCATGGCGCAGGTGCCGGTGGTGCGGCGGGGCAGGATCTTGGAGCGCTCGGACAGGAAACGCTTGAGCTTGGCAGCGTCCTTGTAGTCGATGTGCTCCACCTTGTCCACGCAGAAGGCGCAGACCTTGCGGCGCTTGCGGTTGCCGCGGGGCTTCACATTATCCATAGCCATAATGGCAGACCTCCTTACTTATGATGGGCCCTATTTAGAAGGGCAGATCGCCGTCGTCATCGGCCAGCTCAGCGAACTGGTCGGCGCCGGCAGGAATCCCGTAATCCACGGGAGCGGGGGCGGCGGGACGGCTGAAGCTGCCGCCGCTCTCGCCGTCCCGCTTGGAGTCGCCGAAATACACATTGTCGGCAACCACCTCAGCAGAGCGGCGCTTGCCGCCGTCCCGATCCGTCCAATCACGAATCTGAAGGCGGCCCTCCACCACAGCCATACGGCCCTTGGCGAAGTACTTGGATACGAATTCAGCAGTGTTGCGCCAAGCCACGACATCAATGAAGTCGGTGGTCTTCTCGCCACTGTCACGACTCTTGAAATCACGATCCACAGCCAGAGAGAAAGACGCCACGGCGGTGCCGCTCTGGGTGTGTCTCAGCTCAGGGTCACGGGTCAGACGGCCCATGAGAATGATTCGGTTGAGCATGTGCAACCTCCTCCTCAGGCTTCCTTGCTGACGATGATGGAGCGCATGATGCCGGTGTTGATGCGCATCAGACGGTCCAGCTCAGCGGGGAATGCGGGATCGGCGGTGAAGCTCATCAGGACGTAGTAGCCCTCAGCCAAATCGTCGATCAGGTAAGCCAGCTTGCGCTTGCCCCACTCATCCACCTCAGTCACAGTACCGCGGCTCTCAGCCAGGGTCTTGAACTTAGCCACCAGAGCGGCAGTCTCCTCCTCGCCCAGGTTGGGGTTGATGATGTAGAGCACCTCGTAGTTACCAGTCACTTTTGCCATAACTTTTGCACCTCCTTACGGACATATGGCCCCCGGATTTGCCGGAGGCAAGGATGTTGCCCGTCCTCTTGGACAGACTCACTAATTATATCGTATTTCTTCCGTTTGTCAAGTCTTTTTTCTCCACATTTTCCGGTTTTCTCGCTTCTCTACTCGGTTAGCTCGTTGTTTCGGTGAAGAAATGTACTTTTTTTGGCAAATAAACACGGGTCGATTTTTGTTTTGTTCAGTCGAATTTCCGGGTGAACAATTTATGAACAAACTTTAAACTCGTTGGGCTGCAACGGATTCACCGTCCTTTTGTTCGGTGAACATTTTTTGTTCACCTATGTTTGTTCACTTTCTATAATTTGAACTTTTTATTCTTGTGTAGTATTTTTTCACAGTTTTCTTTGACGTGTTTTTGTTTTTGTAGTAAAATTTACCCGTTCGCCGGAAAATTTCCTTTCACGAGAATGCGGTTGCCCTGGGTTGGGTCATAATCCAGTGTCAGCAAATCCGAGGCCACTGCGGCAGCGGCCCTGGCCTTGTCCGCATTGGGGGCAGGCAGCAGGGTGGTCTGAGGCGGGAATAGCCCTGGGTCATCCAGGGAGCAGATGACGGCCAAGTCCTCTGGCGGGAACTGGCCGCACACCTCCACCCCCAGCAAGTCCCCCACCACCACGCCTTTCCGGCCCTGGTGGGCCTCCAGGAAGGCAGACAGGGACTGGGTGCCGTCGTGGAAGAACACGTCCTGTGGTGCAAAGCCCTGGGAGAGCAGGGTCATGAGCTGACCGCTGCGCACCGGCTCGGCCACCAGGAACAGGTCTTCCCGGCCCAACCGGGTCTTGGCCTCCAACATGAGGGACGGATAGTCCGGCAAAATCTTATAATAGAGAGGGTCGTCGTTGTCACAGTCCACGAAGATCATGGGCGTGACACAGGGAGGATTCACATGGGCCACCGCCCGGCACCCGCCGTCCAGCACAAAGATGACGCTGGGCGACACCGCCAGAATCTTCCGCCAGTCCTCCACCAGGTCCCCCAGGCGTAAAATCACCGAGGGAATGCCCAGCTCCAACAGCTGGGCCTCCAGCTGCATGGCCAGGTCGGTGAGGTGGAGCCGCCGCCCCACCGATTCCCCGTGGAGGCGGGTGACCAAAATCGCCGCCCGGTTCTTCTTTCCCCGGGTGGTGCGGGTGGTGGGATAATTGAGCTGTTTGGCCGTATCAATGATACGCAGCCGGGTGGCACTGCTGATCTTCCCCTGCCCTGTGTGGTTGAGGGCGTAGGACACCGTGGCCAGAGAACAGCCGCAGATCTGGGCAATCTGGCGCATGGACACTTTTTTCTCTCCCATAACACTTCCCCCTCCGGTCATATCAATGACCATCATATCAGAAAACTGCTAGGTTGAAAAGCACCATACCTTTCAAAAAGGAGCGAATCTCACCATGGAATTTCAAGCAAGACTCAATGCGATCATCAAGGAGCGTTACCGCAAGCCCCTGGCCAAGTGCACCAAGGGTCAGGTCTACCACGCTCTTCTCCAGCTCACCCAAGAGCTGTCCGCCCAGCGCCCTGCCCCGGACACCGGCCGCAAGCTGTACTACTTCTCGGCTGAGTTCCTCATCGGCAAGCTGCTGAGCAACAACCTGCTGGCCCTGGGTATCTTTGACCAGGTGTCCGCTCTGCTGGAGAAAAACGGCTTTACTCTGGCCGAGATCGAGGAGCAGGAGCCCGAGCCCTCCCTGGGCAACGGCGGTCTGGGCCGTCTGGCCGCTTGCTTTTTGGACTCCCTGGCCGCTCTGGGCCTGCCCGGCGACGGCGTGGGTCTGAACTACCACTACGGCCTGTTCCACCAGTACCTGCGCAACAATAAGCAGGAAGAGCAGCCCGATCCCTGGATTGAGGAGCAGGGCTGGCTCATCCCCACCGACGTCACCTTCCCCGTCCAGTTCGGCAACCAGACCCTCAACGCCGTGATGTGGGACATCGCTGTGCCCGGCGCCAACACCGAGACTGCCAACCGTCTGCATTTGTTTGACGTGGAGAAGCCCGCTGCCGCTCCCGAGGACGGCATCGACTTTGACAAGGGCGACATCACCCACCACCTCACCTCCTTCCTCTACCCCGACGACAGCGACGAGGCCGGACGGCTGCTGCGTGTGTATCAGCAGTACTTCATGGTGTCCGCCGGCGCTCAGCTGATTTTGAAGGAGCTGGACGAGAAGGGCATCTCCCCCTGGAACCTGTGCGAGCACGTGGCCATTCAGATCAACGACACCCACCCCTCTATGGTGCTGCCCGAGCTGACCCGCCTGCTTCTGGAGCGTGGCCTGTCCATGAACGACGCCCTTCACCAGGTGGCCCACGCCTGTGCCTACACCAACCACACCATCCTGGCCGAGGCCCTGGAGAAGTGGCCCATGAGCTACATTGAGCGGGTGGCTCCCCAGCTGGTGCCCATCATCCGGGAGATGGACCGCCGGGCCAAGTCCGTGTTCCCCGACCCCCGCATGGCCATTATCGACGACAAAGACGTGGTGCACATGGCCCACATGGACATCCACTACACCTACTCCACCAACGGCGTGGCCGCCCTGCACACCGAGATCCTCAAGACCTCGGAGCTCAAGCCCTTCGCCGACGTGTACAGCTATAAGTTCAACAACAAGACCAACGGCGTCACCTTCCGCCGCTGGCTGGAGGTATGCAACCCCCGTCTGGCCTCCCTCATTGACGCCTGCATCGGCGACGAGTGGCGCCGGGACGCCAGCCAGCTGGAGAACTTCGCCACCTTCGTCCGGGACCCCAAGGTGCTCAGCGCCATGCTGGACATCAAGGACTACAACAAGCAGCAGCTGGCCAAGGTCCTCAAGCAGCGCCAGAACGTGGAGGTGGACCCCCAGTCCATCTTTGACATCCAGGTCAAGCGTCTCCACGAGTACAAGCGCCAGCAGATGAACGCCCTGTACGTCATCAAGAAGTACCTGGACATCAAAAACGGCATTCTGCCCACCCGTCCCATCACTGTGATTTTCGGCGCCAAGGCCGCCCCCGCCTATGTCATGGCCAAGCATATCATCCACCTCATCCTCTGCCTGCGCCAGCTCATTGAGTCCGATCCCCAGGTGCGTCCCTGGCTGCGTGTGGTGATGGTGGAGAACTACAACGTCAGCTGGGCCGAGAAGCTCATCCCCGCCTGCGACATCTCCGAGCAGATCTCCCTGGCCTCCAAGGAGGCCTCCGGCACCGGCAACATGAAGTTCATGGCCAACGGCGCTGTCACCCTGGGCACCATGGACGGTGCCAACGTGGAGATTGCCCAGCTGGTGGGCCGGGAGAACATCTACACCTTCGGCGCCTCCAGCGACCGTGTCATCCAGATGTACGCCCAGCACAGCTATCACCCCCAGGAGTTCTACAACCGTCCCTGGGTCAAGGAAGTGGTGGACTTCATCGTCTCCCCCACCCTGGTGGCTCTGGGCGACGAGACCTGCCTGCGGGCTCTGTGGAATGACATAAAGACCAAGGACTGGTTCATGGCCCTGCTGGACGTGGAGGAGTACACCGCTGTGCGCAGCCGCCTGCTCAGCGACTACGAGGACCGCACCGAGTGGTCCAAGAAGATGCTCATCAACACTGCCAAGAGCGGCTTCTTCTCCAGCGACCGTACCATCGCCCAGTACAACCACGACATCTGGCACCTGAACTGAGCTGACGCTCGGCAAAGAAGTCCACGGACTTCTTTGCCAGGGGTTCGCATGACGGATGGGGCTCGATTTCTTACGAAAAAGTCACCCCATCCGCCATGAGAAGTGTCATTTCCCATGCACATGTCCTGGAACATGACGTTATTTCAATTGATTCCGCCACCTGCGGGTGGCGGAACTCTGCGAGGCCCCTGATCAGGCAAGCTTTCTGCATAAAAAATCCCGCTCCAATTCAGGAGCGGGATTTTTTCGGTTTGGGATGTTTTTAGCCCTTGAGGCTCTCGGCCCAGGCGGCGTACCGCTCCACCTTGGCGGCGCAGTCGGCCTGGCTCTCGCCACGGGCCAGGATGTACACCTTCACCTTGGGCTCGGTGCCGGAGGGACGGACGATGACGGAGGTGCCGTCCACCAGCTCGTAGCGCAGCACGTTGGAGCCGGACAGCTCCATGGTGGTGCGGTCGCCGGTGGCGGCGTCCACCACGCTGCCGTCCTTGTAGTCCTTCCACTGGGCCACGGCGGTGCCGCCCACTTCCTTGGGGGGATTGGCACGCAGGTCGGCCATGAGCTGGGCCATCTTCTTCAGGCCGTCCAGACCGGGCATCACCAGGTTCATGGTGCGCTCGCCGAAGTGGCCGTACTTCTCATACAAACCCTGGAGGGCATCGTACAGGGTCATGCCCTGACCGGCATACCAGGCAGCCATCTCGGTGAGGGCCACAGAGGCGGTGACGGCGTCCTTGTCCCGGACGAAGCTGCCCAGCATGTAGCCGAAAGACTCCTCGTAGGACATGATGACGTTGCCCTCGCCGGAGCTCTCCAGCTGGTCCTTCTTCTCGGCCAGGAACTTGAAGCCGGTGAAGGTGTCGAAGCACTTCAGGCCGTTGTCCTCGGCCACCTTGCGGGCCATCTCGGTGGTCACCAGGCTCTTGAGGGCCACGGGATTGGCGGGCATCTTGCCGGTACGGGTCTTGGCGCCAATGAGGTAGTCCAGCAGCAGCACGCCGGTCTGGTTGCCGCTGATGACCACAAAGTCGTCGTCCTTGGTGCGCACCATGATGCCCACACGGTCGGCGTCGGGGTCAGAGCCCAGAATGAAGTCAGCGCCCTCCCGCTTGGCGATGTCCACGGCCAGGGCGAAGCCCTCGGGATTCTCGGGATTGGGGGAGACCACGGTGGGGAAATCCCCGTCGATGATCATCTGCTGGGGCACGCAGATCACGTGCTTCATACCCAGACGGCGCAGGGCCTCGGGAATGAGCTTGTAGCCGGTGCCGTGGAAGGGGGTGTACACCATCTTGAAGGTGTCGGCCACTGCGTCCACTGCTCGCTGGTCGTTGACCTGCTCCATGACGTTGGCCAGGAACTTCTCGTCGGTCTCGGTGCCCATCAGAGTGATGCGGCCCTCGTCCAGAGCCTTCTTGTAGTCCATGGTCTTCACGCAGTCGAACACGTCCAGCTCCTGCATCTTGGCGGCCACCTTGTCGGCGGGGCCGGGAGGCAACTGAGCGCCGTCAGACCAGTACACCTTGTAGCCGTTGTACTCCTTGGGGTTGTGGCTGGCGGTGATGTTGATGCCGGCGATGCAGCCGTACTCCCGGATGGCAAAGGACAGCTCGGGGGTGGGGCGCAGGGAGTCGAACAGGCGCACGGGAATGCCGTTGGCGGCCATGACGCAGGCGGCCTCATGGGCGAAGAGCTCGGAGTTGTTGCGGCAGTCGTAGCACACGGCCACACCCTTGGCGGCGGCCTCGGGGCCCTCCTCCAAAATCACCTGGGCAAACGCCTGGGTGGCGTGGCGCACCACATGTACATTCATCCGGTACAGGCCCACACCCATGGTGCCGCGGAGACCGGCGGTACCGAAGCTGAGCTGGGAGAAAAAGCGGGATTCCATTTCCTTCTCGTCCCCGGCAATGGCGGTCAGCTCCGCCTTCTCCTCCTGGGACAGGGCCGGACTCTCCATCCAGCGCTGATATTGTGCCTTGTAATCCATGGTACAGTTCCTCCTTATATTCTCAATGTTGTTTAAAAAGCAAAGTTGCCATCCACAAATACGGGAATCTCCTTCCCGTCCTGAGTGGTGCCCACAATGGACAGATCCTTGGTGCCCACCATGAAGTCCACGTGGTTCATGGACTGGTTGAGCCCCACGGCCTTCTGACCTGCCTCGTCCAGGTCCTCGCCGCCCTTGACGCAGTTGGGATAGGCGGAGCCAAAGGCCAGGTGGCAGGAGGCGTTCTCGTCAAACAGGGTGTTGTAGAACAGGATGCCGCTGTTGCGGATGGGGGAGTCATAGGGCACCAGGGCCACCTCACCCAAATAGGCAGAGCCCTCGTCCATGCCCACAGAGTGGCGCAGGTATTCCTCGCCCTCCTCGGCGTGGACATTCACGATCTTGCCGTTTTCAAAGTCCATGTAGAAGTTCTTCACCAGGTTGCCGTTGAGGGCCAGAGGCATGGCGGCGTATACCCGGCCATTGACGCCGTCCCAGCGGGGAGCGGTGAAAATCTCCTCGGTGGGCATGTTGGCCACAAACTCCACGCCACGGGGGGTATCCTCGCTGCCGCCCATCCACACGTGGTTGTCGGGGAGGGTGATGGTCAGGTCGGTGCCCAGAGAGTTGGTGTAGTGCAGGGTCTTGAAGTTGTACTCGTTGAGCAGTTTGGCTCTCCGGGCCGTGGCGTCCACGTGGTCGCGCCAACGCTCCACGGCCTTGCCGTCCCCCGTGATGCGGCACACCGAGAAGATGGCCTCCCACAGAGCGTCAATGGCCTCCTCCCCCTTCTTGTCGGGGAACACCTTCTCCGCCCAAGCCTTGGTGGGGTGAGCTCCGATGGACCACTGGAACCGGTTGGCGCTGAGGGAGTCGTGCCACACCCGGGTGTTCTCTCCCTGCACCCGCTGCCAGGTCTGGATGCGGGTGGAGTCCACGCCCCGGAGCATCTCAGGGTCCGAGCCGATGATAGACAGAGCGGTGCAGCCCTCCTGCACCATCCACTCATACTTCTCCTTGAGGTAGTGGGGGAACTCCTCAAACACCTGGCTATCTGCCTTCAGGTACCGCTCCCGGACGATGAAGTCGTCCCGCCAGTCCATGATCACGTCCTTGGCCCCACGATCCAGGGCCACCTGGGCACACAGGCGGGCCAGGGGCGCACACTCCACCGGGGCAGCCAGATTGACCATCTGGCCGGGCTGGATATTCAAGCCCACTTCTACCAAAAGATGGGCGTATTCTTCCAATTTTTCCTTAAAATTTGGAACCATAGGATAGGTTCTCCTTTCGCTGTGCATTTCCCCCAGAACGGGGATTTCAAAATACCTTAATATTATAACATCACATCAAAAAAAATACAAATCGGAAATTGCATTTTTTAGCGTGATGAAGTATAATCTTTTCTATCTTAACGTCTGGAGGAGCTGCGCCATGCTGAACACTGTCATTCCTGCAGGGTATTCCCCCTGTTTAAACCTATACGATACCCAAAAGGCCATCGGTCTTTTAAAGCGTCTGTTTGAGGACAATTTAGGCGGCGCTCTCCATCTGCGCCGGGTCTCCGCCCCCCTGTTTGTGGAGGCCTCCACCGGCCTCAACGACGACCTCAACGGCGTAGAGCGGGCGGTGTCCTTTGACATCCCCGACGCAGGCCGGGACGCCCAGGTGGTGCACTCCCTGGCCAAGTGGAAGCGTCTGGCCCTCCACCGCTATCAGTTCTCGGTGGGCGAAGGGCTGTACACCGACATGAACGCCATCCGCCGGGACGAGGACCTGGACAACATCCACTCCGTGTACGTGGACCAGTGGGACTGGGAGAAGGTGCTGGCCCCCCGGGACCGCAACGAGACGTACTTAAAGAACACCGTTACCACCATTGTGGCAGCCCTGGCGGACACCCAGTCCACCCTCCGGGCGGTCTATCCCCAACTCACTCCCCTGCCCACCATCCAGCGGGAGGTGTCCTTTGTCACCGCCCAGGAGCTGGAGGACCGGTGGCCGGAGCTGTCCCCCAAGGAGCGGGAGAGCGCCTGGGTGAAGGACCACCCCACCACCTTCCTCATGGGCATCGGCGCCCCTCTGAAATCCGGCAAGCCCCACGACGGCCGTGCCCCCGACTACGACGACTGGAATCTAAACGGCGACCTGCTGGTGTGGAACTCGGTGCTGGAAAGCGCCTTTGAGATCTCCTCCATGGGCATCCGGGTCAGCCCCGAGTCCCTGGACCGCCAGCTCACCCTGGCCGGGTGCGACGACCGCCGGGAGCTGCCCTTCCACAAAATGCTCCTGGAGGGCAAGCTGCCCCTGACCATCGGCGGCGGCATCGGCCAGAGCCGGGTGTCCATGTACCTGCTGGGCAAGGCCCACATCGGCGAGGTCCAGGCCTCGGTGTGGGACCAGCAGACCCTGGAGGCCTGCCGGGACGCCGGGGTTATCCTGCTGTAAGAGGGAGGCGCTACCCATGAAAAAACTGGGTTTTGGCTGCATGCGCTTCCCCCTTCTGGACGCCGAGGACAACACTTCCATTGACTTCCCCCAGGTGTGCCAGATGGTGGACCTGTTTCTGGAGCGGGGCTTTACCTACTTTGACACCGCCTACTTCTACCACGGAGGCACCAGTGAGGAGACGGTGAACCGCTGCTTGGTGCAGCGGCACCCCCGGGACTCCTTCACCCTGGCCACCAAGCTGCCCCTGGCCAAGCTGAAAGAGGCCACCGCCCAGGAGCAGGCCGACATGTTCCAGCTCCAGCTCAAGCGCTGCGGCGTGGAGTTTTTCGACTACTACCTGCTCCACTGCATCGACGACGAGAACTACGAGATCGCCCAGCGGCTGGACAGCTTCGCCTTTGTCCAGCAGAAGAAGGCGGAAGGGTACATCCGTCAGGCGGGCTTCTCCTTCCACGGCACCCCCGAGCTGCTGGAGGAGGTGCTCACCCAGCACCCTGAGGTGGACTTTGTCCAGCTTCAAATCAACTATCTGGACTGGGAGAACCCCAAGGTCCAGTCCCGCCGCTGCTACGAGGTAGCGGTGGCCCACCACAAGCCGGTGGTGGTGATGGAGCCGGTGAAGGGTGGCAAGCTGGCCAATCCCTCCCCCGCTGTGCGGGAGAGGTTCGCCGCCCTGGACCCCAACGCCTCCCCCTCCTCCTTTGCCATCCGCTTTGCCGCCTCTCTGGAGCATGTGTTTATGGTGCTCTCCGGCATGTCTTCCCTGGAACAGGTGGCGGACAACACCGGGTATATGAGGGATTTCCGCCCCGTCTCTCCCCAGGAGGTGGCGGTGCTGGGGCAGGCCGCCCAGCAGATTCAGGCAGACGGCACCATCCCCTGCACCGCCTGTTCCTACTGCACCGACGGCTGCCCCCAGCGCATCCCCATCCCCGCCCTGTTTGCCCTGTATAACCGTACCTTAGGCCAGCCCGGCCTTCCCCATAAGAAGGAGTACCGAGAGCTGTGCGCCCAGGGCGCACCCGCCTCGGCCTGTATTTCCTGCCGCCAGTGCGAGGGAGCCTGTCCCCAGCACCTGGAGGTGGTGAGCCAGCTCCAGCGTGTGGCCAACGTATTTGAACATTGACCCCAACGGGCCGCAAGTGCTTCTTGCGGCCCGTTTGTTTTTTCCACCTGTCCCGAAAAACAGGCCGCCTATTCCCAATTGGTAGACAACACCCCGGATTTCCCGTATACTCAAAGTACCAAGAGAAGGGAGGGAACGCCATGAAAGTGGAAGTGCACATCGACCCCCAGCTGACCCAGACCCAGGTGGTCATCCACGCCCCCGCCCGCTCTCCCCAGGTGGAACAGCTGGTGCGCCAACTGGAAGAGCTGGCCGCCCCCTCCACCTTCACCGTCTTCCGGGACGGCGAGGCCCGGCTCCTTCCCCTCCCGGACATCCTCCGCTTTTACGCCGATGGCAAGGGGGTGTCCTGCCAGACCACCACGGGGACCTACTCAGTGCGGGAGCGGCTGTATGAACTGGAGGAGGCCCTGGCCGGAACCCGGCTGGTGCGGGTATCCCACTCGGAGGTGGTGAACTTAAACCACGTCACCGCTCTGGATTTGTCCCTCACCGGCACCATTAAAATGACCCTGGCGGGCGGGACCGTCGTGTATGTATCCCGGCGGTATGTGAAGAAGATCAAACAGGCATTGGATTTATGAGAGGAGGGTAAGGTATGCTCTTTGACGACAAAAAACAGGCACAGCGCCGCATCACGCTGGGCATTCTGGCTGGCCTTGCCGTTCATATTTTGTTGAGCTATCTATTGGGGTTGCAGGCTTTCCTTGGCCCCGAGATAGCCGCCGTGTTCATCTGCCCCACCTGCTCCTTCCCGCCCCCGTTTGAGGGCTGTGGAGTCCTGCTATCCATCCTGCTTTTTGCGCTCCTGGGGGCGGAGATTGGAATAGCCACCCTCCCCTTTGCAGACCGTGGCCCTTCTCTACTGGAGCGCACTGCGGTCCATTTTACCCTCATGGCTGCCACGGTAGCTCTGTGGGCAGGGCTGAATTTCGGCCAAACTGGGGCTTTGTTTGGTCTCATTCTTCTGGCCTCTGTGTATGTGCTGGTGTGGCTGGGCCGCTGGGTGGGCTGGTATGTGGAGGTGGCCGCCATCCGGGCCAAACTGGGGCTGGCCCCCGGTCCCTCTCTCCTTCATTGGCGAGAAAGTCTTCCCTATCTGGTGTTTGCCTTGGGGCTGTGCTTGGGGCTGCCCACTCTGCTGCGCCTGCTAGACCCCCAGGACGTGCCCGTCCTCTCCGGGGTGTATTTTCCCTTCCTGCTGCTGCCCATCGGTACCTTCTGCTCGGGGGTGTCCCTGGGGCATCGGCACGGCTTCTCTCCCCTGTATCCGGCGGCCTGCGCCCTGCTGTCTGTGGCGGCGGTGTTTCTGCTGTTCAACGGCTCCGCCCTCTTCCACGGGGGTATCTCCCTGGTGTGCGCCCTGGTGGGAAACGGAGTGGGAACCCTGCTGAAAAAGCGGGCCACACGGGAAAAGAACCCCTAGCTCCCCCCTCTTTTTTCCCTCAGCCCTTGCAAAATCTTCAGAAAATGGTATAATAGCCGCACGGCGGCTGTTATCAATTGCCGTTTTTCTTGCCCCTGACGGGACAACCGAAAAACCTGGCGTTGTACCATCAACGCCTTTGACACAACTCTTTGTGTTCGGATAGATCATTTGAGAATTGAGGGAAGTAGTATGGATCGCATCACCATCGCCTCCGTCTTTGCCGACAGCGAGAAGCTCTCCGGCCAGACGGTCACCGTCATGGGTTGGGCCCGCACCATCCGTGACATGAAAACCTTTGGATTTGTGGAGCTCAACGACGGCTCCTGCTTCAAGAATCTCCAGATCGTGCTGGACGCCAACGTCCTGGACAACTATAAGGAGATCACCGGCCAGAACGTGGGCGCTGCACTCATCGTCACCGGCACCGTGGTGCTCACCCCCGAGGCCAAGCAGCCCCTGGAGATCAAGGCCGCCTCTGTGGCGGTGGAGGGCGTGTCCGCCCCCGACTACCCCCTGCAAAAGAAGCGCCACACCGTGGAGTACCTGCGCACCATCCAGCACCTGCGCCCCCGCACCAACCTGTTTTCTGCGGCCTTCCGGGTGCGTAGCGTCGCTGCCCACGCCATCCACTGCTTCTTCCAGGACCGTGGCTTTGTGTACGTCCACACCCCCATCATCACCGCCTCCGACTGTGAGGGCGCCGGTGAGATGTTCCAGGTGACCACCCTGGACGTGAACAACCCGCCCCGCCTGCCCGACGGCAGCGTGGACTGGTCCCAGGACTTCTTCGGCAAGAAGGCCAACCTCACCGTGTCCGGCCAGCTCAACGCCGAGAACTTCGCCATGGCCTTCGGCTCCGTGTACACCTTCGGCCCCACCTTCCGGGCTGAGAACTCCAACACCCAGCGCCACGCCGCTGAGTTCTGGATGATCGAGCCGGAGATCGCCTTCGCCGACCTCAACGACGACATGGACCTGGCCGAGGACATGATCCGCTATATCATCCGCACTGTGCTGGAGAAGTGCCCCGACGAGATCAACTTCTTCAACTCCTTCGTCGACAAGGGCCTGAAGGAGCGTCTGGAGCTGGTGGCGGGCTCCGAGTTTGGCCGTGTGACCTACACCGACGCCATCGAGATTTTGAAGAAGAACAACGACAAGTTCGACTTCAAGGTGGAGTGGGGCTGCGACTTGCAGACCGAGCACGAGCGGTACCTCACCGAGCAGGTGTACAAGAAGCCCGTGTTCGTCACCGACTACCCCAAGGACATCAAGGCCTTCTATATGCGCCTCAACGACGACGGCAAGACCGTGGCCGCTGCCGACTGCCTGGTGCCCGGCATCGGCGAGATCATCGGCGGCTCTCAGCGTGAGGAGCGCATCGAGGTGCTGGAGGAGCGCATGCACCAGCTGGGCCTGGACCCCAAGGACTACTGGTGGTACCTGGACCTGCGCCGCTACGGCTCCTGCCGCCACGCCGGTTTCGGCCTGGGCTTCGAGCGCATGGTGATGTACCTCACCGGCATCAGCAACATCCGGGACGTGGAGCTGCATCCCCGTACCGTGGGCAACGCTGAGTTTTAATTTAAAAAATATGAACAGACACCCCCCGGACTGTGGAAGTCCGGGGGGTGGTGTATCTTTGGAACGCATCAATTCATGTGTAATACTTTATTCTTTTACCATAGACAAAGCAGCTCTTATCTTTCTAATGTACGTCGTCTGGCCACATCTTTCCATACCTTTTAATACCAATTCAATATCTTGTATTCTATTTAAAAGTCCGGGCTTATCAGTATCAGAGTCAGGTTTAAAATCATCCCATAGGCTGTTAAATCTCTCTGCATAGCACTTATAATATTTCTTTCCAAAACTACTAAATGCAGCTAAAAGTGAAATACTCTCAATAGAGAGCCCTACAGAAAACTCATTCTGTTTTTTATAATAATTATGTATTTTTTCTAGCGATGACTGTGTAAAGTGCCCATTTTCTTCTTCGTTTCCTTCATTTTCGGAAAGTTTACACATTTCCACACTGTACCTCGCATAAATTTTCAGTTCATCGTCACTAATTCCACCAATTTGATGTTCTTTTCCAATCAAGCTGCAAAAAAACAGATGTTCTTTTATAATGCTTATGGCTTCAGATAGTTCATTTCCAGAAATGTCATATTTATCACGTAACCGTTGTCTTATATCATCAAATTCTGGTTCTCTCCAACGATCACATTGTGGTAGCTCACGAGCGATTTCCTCCAAATCACTGCGTGATAAGTGTTTTGTAAAAGTACCTAACGAATATTCATCTGCAATAGTGTATATATCACTCAAATAACCATCAAAGAACTCCATAATCATTCTAAATTTTTCTTTCAGTGTAGCTATTGCTATAGAATGAATTCCATTACTAGCCAGAATCGGTGTCTGATCTAGGCTACGAGCATATCGAAACGCATCCCCTTTATCATCAAAGAAATAGTCTTGCAACAAAACAGAGATGTCCAGATACCCACTCTCCAGCCTGCTGTCTCCAATAACAGCAATGATCTCTTTTAAGACCCCATCTAGGTCTTCAATTGAATGATGCACCAAAGTCTTTTTTATCTTGTCACTTAATTCGCCAGGAAAATTCAATTTTTTGTATTTTTCTTCTCTATGTTTCTGTAATTGTAGAATGTTTTCTATGGCAATTTTAAGAGATAACTCTATACTATGTCGACAACAATATACAATTGGATAGACTAATTCATCCTCAGAACACTTTCTGTCCTTCACTACACCATCAAATAATATGTATGCAGCATCTCTAAACCCATACCGTATAGTTTCCGAGTATGTGCCGCCATTATTACCGACACACGCAATCTTGCCCCGGTATATCTTTGGTCTAAATGGATTATCCATATTCAACTCCATAGTTATATACCTCTCATCAATATTTATTATATATGACTTTGGATTATTTCATTATTTATATGGGTAAGTTCTGCTTTTCTTTTTCATATCTTACCATTATCCTTCTTCATTTTCAATAAGTTTACATTTCTTTACACCTCTATGCCACCTTGCCCCGGTAGTTCTCCCATCAACGCATAAAAAAGCCTCCCTCAGGGAGGGAGGTGGCATGGCGTAAGCCATGACGGAGGGAGCCAAAGGACTCCGCCGCACTTCTTGTGGTGCTGTGGTAGGGGCCGGGCTTGCCCGGCCCGTGGCTACCCCCGTCTTGCCCTGGGGGATTCGGGAGGGGCAAGCCCCTCCCCTACACCCAGCAACACCGGAAATCCGGCAAAGCCCTCAGGGCCTGCATTCTTCATTTTTCATTCTACATTATTCATTTTCTCTCATGTTCCAGTCGGGGATAAACTTCTCCCCCACCGCCTCCAGCTCCTGCACATAGCCCTGAATCCCCAGGGCGTCCATGTAGTTCCGGGCGGCTCTCAACTCGGAGGGGCGAATGGTGCGCTGCAATTCCGGGAACTGCTCCAGATTTCCACAGGGGGTGTACTGGGCCATGAGAGAAAACAGCACCTCCCCGGGGGCGAACTGCTCCGATACCCAGTCCATCACCCGCTTGGCCTCGGCGAGGCGTCCGGGAAGAATCAAATGGCGGATGACCACCCCTTTTTTCAAAATCCCGTCCTCCAATTGCACCGGGCCCGTCTGACGGAACATTTCCACAATGGCAGCCTTTGCGGTGGAAGGATAGTCCGGGGCGGCGGAGTACTTCTCCGCCAACTCCTCCGTCACATATTTCAGGTCGGGCAGGTATACATCCACCTTCCCCTCCAGGCTTTTGAGAATTTCCACCCGCTCGTATCCGCCACAGTTCCACACCACCGGCAGATCTCCGGGGATGGGACGGGCAAGCACCTTTTGCAGCACATGGATGTACTGGGTGGGGGTGACCAGTTCAATGTTGTGGGCCCCCTCCCCCGCCAGCTTTTCAAAAAGGGCGTACAGCTCCTCCTCTGTCACCTCTTTGCCCTGGTTTTCGTGGCTGATGGGTCCGTTCTGGCAGAACACGCACCCCAGGGTACAGCCGGAGAAGAACACCGTCCCGGCGCCTTTTGTGCCGGAAATGCAGGGCTCCTCCCAGTGGTGCAGCTCCGCCCGGGCCACCTTTGCCACGCTGGGCAGGCGACACCAGCCCTTTCCCACCTCCGGGGTACGCTCCGCCCCGCACTGCCGGGGGCACAGATTGCAGATCATCCCTGAATCTCCTCCTTCACCACGTCCATCACCCCGGCAAAGGCGTTGGGCACGGCGTAAATGTCGGCAAGTTCCTGCCAGGTGCACCACACCCAGCCCGGGGGCAGCTGGTCCTCCTCCAGGCGCACCACCTGGGCGGTGAGGTGCCACTCCACATGGGAAAAGATGTGCCGGGCCACCCCGCCAAAACGGCCCTGGGGCATGTCCCCCGTCCACTCCGGGGGCAGCTGAGTGCCCAACTCATTGGGAAACTCCCACAGCCCCGCCAACAGCCCCTTGGGGGGACGCTGGCGCAGGGCCACTCGATTCTCATGAATGAGCAGCCACACCGTCCGCTCCTCTATGCGCCGGGGACGCTTGGGGGCCTTCACCGGGATGCGGCTCCAGCTGTCCTGGGCACAGGCCACGCAGAAGTCCCGAGCGGGGCAGCGCTGACACTGAGGCGCTCCGTTGGGCAGGCATACCGTGGCCCCCAGTTCCATCATGGCCTGGGTGAACTTGTCCGGGGCGTGGAGGGGAATGATGGGACTGAGCTGGGCGGCGATGGCCCGCTTGGTGGCCTGGGCGGTGATGTCCCGCTCATCTCCGTTGATGCGGGTGACCACCCGGAGGACGTTCCCGTCCACCGCCGGGACAGGCTGTCGAAAGGCGATGGAGCAGATGGCCCCGGCGGTGTAGTCCCCCACCCCCTTCAAGGCCCGCACCTGGTCATACTGGGAGGGGAAGACGCCGCCATATTCCTCCATGATCTGCCGGGCGGCGGCCTGGAGGTTGCGGGCCCGGCTATAGTAGCCCAGGCCCTGCCACAGCTTCATCAGCCGCCCCTCCGGCACCTCCGCCAGGGCGGCCACGTCGGGCAGCTCCGCCATAAACCGGGCGTAGTAGTCCAGCACCGCCGCCACACGGGTCTGCTGGAGCATGATCTCAGACACCCACACGTGGTACGGGGTGGGGTCCTCTCTCCAGGGCAGGGTGCGGGCGTTGTCTCGGTACCACTCCAGAAGGGGGATGGGCAGTTGTTCAATGGGCAGCATGGGGTTACCTCCAGGTCAAAAATCTTTTCTAGTATATCACACTTCCCCGTCTCCCCTCAAGCGTCGGCACAGCTGGACAAATTGGGAAAAAATCACCGCTCCCTCCTGGCCCATCCGCTCCGGGTGGAACTGCACCGTCCACAGGGGCAGGGTGCGGTGCTCCATAGCCTCCACCACCTCCCCCTCGGACCAGGCGGTGGCCACCAGCCCCCGGCCCAGCTTGCCCAGGCCCTGGTGGTGATTGGAGTTGACGGTCCCCACCGCCCCATACCAGGCGTCCATGCGGGAGCCCTTCCGGGTGCGCACCGGGTGGAGGCAATCCCCCTGGGGCTGCTGGTGGAAGGGGGCCAGGGTCTTGTCCAGGTTTTGTACCAGGTTGCCCCCCGCCCACACGTTGACCACCTGGTGGCCCCGGCAGATGCCCAGCACCGGACGGCGGGCGGCGGTGAAGGCGTCCAGTAGGGCCAGCTCTCGGCGGTCCCGGGGCAGGTCCATGTCCCGGGACCCCCGGTTCAACGAGTGGAAACAGGCTGGGTGCATATCGCCGCCCCCGGCCAGAATGAGGCCATCATAGCGCAGGTCCGGCTGGGGCAGGTACACAGCGCTGCCCTGGCCCCCGGCCCGCTCCACCGCCTCCAGATAGTTGGAGGCGTCCCCGCCCCCGGTGGAAATCAAAATGGAAACCTTCAAGTTTTCTTCCCCCTCCTTGCCCATAACCATCCAAACACCGAAAGCCCCTGGGCCAGCAGCACGCCCACATAGAGCAGCGTGCCCACCACCACGCACACCACGCAGGTGGTGCCCAGCCACACCCCGGCTCCCAGCAGCCATTGAAACAGCAGCCGACACCACAGCCCCACCAGCACCGCCGACAGCACCGGGCGGACAAACCAGGCGTACAGCCGCAGGCGGAGCCCGGTGGCATGGAGCACCGAGGCCAGGTTCATCCCCATCCCCACCAAGGAGGAGAGGACGAAGCCCACCACAAAGCCCCGCAGGCCCCAGATGGACACCGTGCCATAGGTAAAAGCCAGCTGCACCACGTCACTGGCAATGGCATTTCTGGCCCCCCTGCCCTGAAGTCCCAGGCCGTTGAGAGCGCCCCCCAGCACCGACTGCACACAGGTCATCAGAGTGCCAACTGCCAGAGGCAGGATGTACTCCCCCACCCGTTGCTGCTGGAACAGGAGCTGCCCCACCGTGGGGCCCATCACCACCAGCAGCGCCATACAGGGGGCCATGAGCAGCATGGTCACCGACATGATGCGGTTGAGAAATCCCGCCGCCACCCGGGCGTCCCCGTGGGCGGTGCGCCGGGACAGGTCGGGCACCATGGTCAGGCACAGCGCCCCGATAAATCCGGTGGGCAGGGCCAGCAGGGGCATGGTCATGCCGCACAGGATGCCAAAGGCAGACATAGCCGCCCCGGACTCCATGCCCCCCTCCACCAGCTTGGCGGGGATGAGCACCGCATTGGCCGAGCCCAAGATGGTGCCCAGCACCGAGGTGAGGCCCACGGGGATGGCGATGGACCACAGGCCCTTTGCCACCGACGGGTCCCGGGCCGGGCCCCGGGGGCGGGTGCGCTGAAAGAGCACCACCAGGGACACGGCGGAAAACACCTCGCAGAGGACCATACCCAGCACAATGAGGCCCACGGTGCGCTCCTGGTTTTGGGGCAGCAGCCACACCAGCAGGCCCAGCACCGCCCCGGCCCGCACCAGCTGCTCCATGGTCTCCACGGTGGCGGGGATACGCACCCGCCCAGTGCCGTAAAAACAGTGCTTATGCAGGTTCTCCACCCCGGTGAGGAGGACGCAGGGCACCAAGAGCACAATGCCCAGCCGGGTGCGGGCATCCCCCAGCAGGTACACGGAAATGGGGTCTGAGCACCACACGATCACCGCCCCCAGGGGGACGGCCAGGAGGAAGAAGCGGCGCAGGCCCGCCCCCAACACCTGGGTCACCCCCGCCTCGTCTCCCAGGGCGTGGCACCGGGCGGCACGGGTGGACACCGCCACCGTCAGGCCCACCGCCGTCACCGACATAAACATGGAGTACACCGGCATCACCAGCTGATACAGCCCCATGGTCTCCGCCCCAATGAGCCGGGAGAGCATCATCCGGTATAAAAAGCCCACCACCTGGGCAAACAGCCCGGTGGCGGTGAGCAGCAGCGTTCCCGACCACATGGCGCTCAAAACAAATCCCCCCTTCTCATAGCGTTTCCATTCTATGAGAAAGGGGGATTTTTCATGTGAACTTTTTTCCATTTCGCCGCATAGGATAGCGAAAAGGGGGTAGATGCATGGACCAGCCCACCAGTCCCGACCGGAGTGCCGATTCCGACTTTTCCTTTCTGATGGCGGTGCTGGTGGCCGCCCTGATGGCAGTGCACACCCTATACCGGGCGGAGGCCGGACAGACCACCGGGTTTTATCCCCTGCGCTGCGGCGAGACCGCCCTCACCCTGGGCAGCTCCGGGTTCTTTCTCACCCAGGCTCTCAAGGCTCTAAACGAGACAGACCCCGCCAACGCCGCAGAGCATTGCGCTGCCCAGTGGGAGGTGCTGGCGGCGGGGCTTATTTTGATTGCCGCCTTTATCCAATTTGAGCTGGTTCAATACCGCAGGCGCACCGGGCAGCTGCCCGACCTTTTTACAGCTTCTTGAGCCGACCCGCGGCCCGCAGAATGGAGGCCACCGTCTTGCTGTCCTCCAGGCGGCCATCAATGGCCATCTCCACCGCCTCAGACAGGGGCATCTTCACCCGCTCCAGGAACTCGTCCTCGTCGGGGTGCATCTGGCCGAAGGTGAGGCCACGGGCCAGGTACACGTGCTGGAGCTCGTCGCAGAAGCCGGGGGTGGGCAGCATCTCACCCATGGGAATCCACTCCCGGGCCTCGGCGCCGATCTCCTCGCTGAGCTCCCGCTTGGCCGCCTCAAAGTGGTCCTCGCCGTACTCCAGCTTGCCGGCGGGCACTTCCAGGAGTACCTTGGCATAGGGGTAGCGGTACTGGCGCACCAGGTAGATGTTGTCCTCATCGTCAATGGGCACCATGACCACAGCGCCGGGGTGGCGGATGACCTCCCGCCAGGAGGTACGGCCGTTGATGAGCTCCACCGTATCGTAGTGGACCTTCAGAAGGCCGCCGTCATACACCAGCTTGCTGGTGAGTGTTTTTTCCATGAGTTCCATACCACAAGACCTCCTCGTCTCATTTCCCTGAGTATAGCACACTTTTCTCCCCATTGCCATAGGAGGAAAAAACTTGTATAATGACTTTATCACACTAGAGAAACGACGAGGTGTTTTCCATGGAACTCTCCCATGTTCATATCGGTCTGTCCACCCTCTCCGTCTACCGGGACCTGCTGGACCAGCCGGTGCTGGTGGCCCTGTCCAAGCTGTCCCAGGCCCTGGAGACAGGGGACGGCCTGACCGCCGCCCAACACTACAGCCAGCTTTTCTATGAGATGCAGCGCTCCGGCAGCCCCAGCCTGGGCCACTGGCTCTATGAGGCCCTGCGCTGGTCCCAGGGGCCCTACCCCACCGCCATGGCAAAGGGGGACTGCCCGGAGCACCTGGAGTATGCCGCCAAGCTGGACATTGACACGCTGCGGGCCGTCAGCGCCATTCCCAGTCAGCAGTGGCTGGACGCTGTGGCCCAGGCCACCCCGGCCCAGCTGCGCCCCCTGCTGTCCCAGCTGCTCCCCTGGCCCGACGAGCCCACCTTCTCCCTGCACCTAGCCCCCCTGCGCCAGGCCTATCTCCGGGAGGGTGTGGGCCTCCTGGCCCGGCACAAGGCCTTTGTGTGGGAGGACGGCACCCTCATCCCGGTGCCCCACCCCGACTGTCCCACCAGTGAACAGCTCATGGGCTACGAGCACCACCGCAACCAGGTGGTGCAGAACACCCGGGCCCTGCTGGCGGGGAAATACGTCAACAACGTGCTGCTCTATGGCGAGAGCGGCACCGGCAAGTCCGCCACCGTCAAGCACCTGCTCACCCTGCCAGGGATGGAGCAGCTGCGCCTCATTGAGGCGGACAAGGAGAACTTGTCCGGCCTGCCTGCCCTCATCCGCTCTCTGGAGGGGCAGCCCTTGAAGTTTATCATCTTCATCGACGACCTCACCTTTGACCGGGACGACCCCACCTACTCGGTGTTGAAAACCATTTTGGAGGGGGGCGTGGAGCGTCGGCCCCAGAACGTGGCTATCTATGCCACCTCCAACCGCCGCCATCTGGTGCGGCAGACCATTTCGGAGCGGGCGGGGGACGAGATGGACCGCAACGAGACCATCCGGGAGAAGACCTCCCTGGCCGACCGCTTCGGCCTGCGCATCCTGTACCAGGGCCTGAGCCGGGGCGAGTTCTTGGACCTGGTAGACCTGTTTGCCGCCCAGCATGGGTGCACCCTGCCCCAGGAGCAGCTCCACCAGCGGGCCATCGCCTGGGAGCGGCACCACGGGTCCACCACGCCCCGGACGGCACTGCAATTTGTGCTGTCGCTGTGATGAAAAGACCTCCACAACCGGGAAGCCAGTTGTGGAGGTCTTTTATTATCCTATAGTATCTCGAATCTGGGCCATCACCTGATCCGTCTCGTATTTCAGCTCGGCGGCGGACATACGCTGGGCCCCGTGGCCCAGAATGATCATCTGCTCCAGGCCGTCGGAGGTGGCCACCCGCACCCGGTTGTCCCGGCTGAGCTGGTAAGTGGTGCGCTCAATGTACATGTCGGCGGTCTCCGCCTCCTTGGTGTACACCACGTACAGGTCCCCCAGCTGTTCCACCGCTCCTTTGCCGCCCTTGACCTTGTAGGCGTCAAAGACCACGATGACCTGACATCCTCGCCAGCTCTGGTAGTTGCGCAGCAAGTCAATGAGCTTGGCTCGTGCCCCGTCCAAATCCTCTCGGGCCAGGGCGGACAGGTCCTCCCAGGCGTGGATGATGTTGTATCCATCCACCAGCAGGTAGTCCTTCCCCGTCCGCTGTTTCAGCCCCTTCCAGGGCCGCTCCTTGGGCTTGGTGGTGGCCTTTACCGAGTGGAAGGCCCGGGGCTTCACCGCCCCATAGGTGCGGGCAAAGATCTCCTCCAGCTCCTTATCCAGGGCCACCTGGGAGGCGTAGCCCCGCTGGAACTGGGGGGCGGGCTGGGCCTTGCGGGCCCGCTCCTCCTCTGGCAGCCAGCCGCTGTCCACATGCATGTGGGAGCGCACCTCATTCCAGGGCACGTGCACCCCCGCCCCGTGGTCACAGAACACCGAGCCCGAGGGGTTGTCCACATCCCGGTCTGGGTCGTAGCCCCGCTCCTCCACCACTTGCTGGGTGTTGTGGCAGGGGCGGTATCCGTCCAGGCGGCACGAGAACCGGCCTCGGCCCTGGGTATAGGCGGCCACCTGGCTCCAGTAGTCCCCCACCTCGGACACGGGCAGGGACCCGGTGAGCACCGCCGTCTCCCCCCGCATCTGGGGGCCCTCAAACTCTCCGCACATGCGCTGCACGTCGGTCATGGCCCGGCCCACGCTCTCCCCCGGCACCTCCAGGCGGAAGGCATACCAGGGCTCCAGCAGGATGGTCTCCCCCATCATCAAGCCCTGACGGATGGCCCGATAGGTGGCCTGGCGGAAGTCGCCTCCCTCGGTGTGCTTCAAGTGGCCCTTGCCGGTCAGCAGGGTCAGCTTCAAATCGGTGATGGGAGACCCGGTGAGCACCCCCACATGCTGGCGCTCCACCAGGTGGGTGAGAATGAGCCGCTGCCAGTTGCCGTCCAGCACGTCCTCGGAGCACACAGTGTCAATTTGCAGTCCCGCCCCCCGCTCCAGAGGCTCCAGGAGCAGGTGCACCTCGGCGTAGTGGCGCAGGGGCTCAAAGTGGCCCACACCTTCCACAGGCTTGGCCAAGGTCTCCAGGTAGACGATGCTGCCGGGGCCAAAGGTGACATCCAGGTCAAAACGGCGGCGCAGCTCCCGCTCCAGCACCTCCCGGTGCACCTTGCCCATGAGTTTCACTCGCACCTGCTCTGCATGTGGCTCCCACTCCACTTGCAGCTGGGGGTCCTCCTCCTCCAGGCGGCGCAGCCGCTCCAGCAAGGTGGAGGCGTCCACCCCCTCCGGGGGAATCACCTGATAGGAGAGCACCGGCTCCAGCCGGGGACCGGTCCAGTTCTCCTCTGCCCCCAGGCCCTCCCCCGCTGCGGTGCGGGTCAGGCCTGTGACGGCGCACACCGTCCCGGCGGGGGCCACGTCCACCGCAGTGAATTTGGCCCCGGAGTAGAGGCGAATCTGGTTGACCTTCTCCTCCCAGTCCGGGCCGTGGAGCACCTCTCGCACCCGAAGTTGGCCTCCGGTGACTTTGAGCCAGGTGAGCCGCTCCCCCCGCTCATCCCGGGTGATTTTAAAGACCCGGGCCCCAAAGTCTTGGGGCCACTCCGGTTCCAGGGTATAGGCCTGGATGCCGTCCAGCAGCTCCTCCACCCCCTCCACTTGGAGGGCGGAGCCGAAGTACACCGGGAACAGCTGCCGCTGCACCACCAGGGCCGCCAGCTCCTCCTGGGTAAATTCCTCCCCAGATAGGTACCGCTCCATGAGCGCCTCGCTGCACAGAGCTGCCCCTTCCCCTCGGGCCTCCGGGTCTGCCATATCCACAAAGCCGTGGCCCAGCCGTCCCTCCAGCTGTTTGAGGATGGCGGCCTTGCCCTCATTGGGCTGGTCCATCTTGTTGACAAAGAGAAAGACGGGCACCCCCGCCTCCTCCAGCAGCTGCCACAGGGTTTCGGTGTGGCCCTGGACCCCGTCGGCGGCGCTGACCACCAGGATGGCGCAGTCCAGCACTTGCAGGGCCCGCTCCGTCTCGGCGGAGAAGTCCACGTGCCCCGGGGTGTCCACCAGGGTCAGCTCCAGGTCCCCCCGGCGCAAGATGGCCTGTTTGGCATAGATGGTGATGCCCCGCTCCCGCTCCAGCTCCTGGGTGTCCAGAAAGGCGTCCCCGTGGTCCACCCGGCCCAGGCGGCGGATGTTGCCCGTCAAATAGAGCATGGCCTCGGTGAGGGTGGTTTTCCCGGCGTCCACGTGGGCCATGATTCCAGTTGTCAATCGTTTCATGTTGGGTATTCCCCCTGCGTTTGGTTCTCCATTCAGAGTACCCGATTTTTCCCCCTCTTGCAAGGAAAAAATTGCCCTGGGCTTTGCGCCCAGGGCAATTTTTGATGCTAGGGGGAATTAGGCGTTCTTCTTGCGGAAGATAGCCAGCACAGCCAGACCGGCCGCGCACACCACAGCGGTGAACAGGTAGGCAGCCACATTCATGGTATCACCAGTCTGGGGCACCTTGCCGTCATCGGGCTGGGTGGTGGGAGCGGGAGTCTGAGAGGGCTGCTGGGTGGGCATCTCGCCCTCAGCAGTCAGGTTCTCCATGGCGGTGAGCAGGTTCATCACTGCGGTATCCACCTTGGCCTGATCGTCCTCAGTGAGGCTCTCGTCAGCCAGAACGGCCTGAGCGGCAGCCAGAGCGGAGCGGAAGGCGCCCACGCTGGCACCGTTGTAGCCGTTGAGGTCCATGGCCTCGGCCTTGGCAATCAGCTCTTCCAGGATGGACTTGTCAGCCTTGAAGCGCTGGGCCAGGATGGCGTTGAGCAGGTCCTCAGCCACGGGCTGGATGTCCTCGTCCATGGCGTCGCCGTCGTCCATGACCTTCTTGGCGGCATCCAGAGCGTCAACCAGCATCTGCCAGTTGTCAGCCACATACTTGTCCTCGTCGGGCAGCATGCTCTCAGCCTTGGCGATGAGCTGCTCCAGCATGGTCTTGTCGCCCTGGGTGAGACCCAGACCCCAGATGCCTTCCAGCAGAGCGTCCCAAGCGGCGTTGATCTCGTCCTGAGTGGCGTTGGGGTTGTCCAGAACGGTCTTGGCGTTGTCCACAGCGGCCTCAAAGGCGGCCTTGGCGGAGTCGGTGACACCCTCGGTGGACAGGGTCAGAGCGTACTCATAGGTCTTCTGCAGCAGGTCCTTGTTGCCGGGCTGAGCCTCGCCAGCGGGCACCAGAGCGTCCACGGCGGCCTCATAGGCAGCCTTGGCCTCCAGGAACTTCACGGGGTCCACACGCTGGTCGTTGCTGGTAGCGGCCAGATCCTGAGCAACCAGCTCGTCAATGGCCTGCTTGGCAGCGGTGACAGCGGCGTAGCTCTCAGCGGTGTAGTCCTCAGCCACGATGTTCTCGTAGCCAGCCACAGCCAGCTGAGCCAGCTCACGGTTCCGGGTGGAGTACACCAGACCGGCCTGAGCCTCTTCCACAGCGGCCTTCAGCTGGTCGGCCTTCTCCTGGGACAGGTTGCCGGCGTCGGCCAGAGCAGCCTCCAGGTCCTCCATGGCGGAGGAGTAGGTCATGAAGCTAAAGGTGGTGTAGACGTTGTTGTCGTTGGTGACCTTGTTGTCCACCAGACCCTGCAGCTCGTCCACGTTTCTGGCCTTGAGCACAGCATTGTTCACGGCGCTGTTCAGAGAGCCCAGAGCGGAGTCCACCATGGACTGGGTGACGTTGTCGTTTTCATACATGGCCTGAGCCACAGCCTTGGCAGCCTCGTAGGCAGCAACGCTGTCATCGGTCCAGGTGTCGGTGGGCTGAGTGGCATCCAGAGCGGCCTTCAGCTCGTCCTTATTCACCTGACCCACAGCCTGGGTGGAGGTGACGATCTCGGCGATCTCGGGGATGGTGTCGGTCCAAGACACGGTGATGCTCTCCAGAGTCTTGCCGGTGTCCAGCTTGAACTCGTTGATGGCCTGGTTCAGAGTGCCCAGCTCCACAGCAGCGTCCTCGCCCACATACTGAGCGGTGACGGTGGCGTTGGAGATGGCGCCCAGCTGCACCAGACGGATGGAGGTCAGGCCGGTGGGCTCAGAGATGCGGTAGGTGAAGGAGCTGTTGGTAGCGCTGGACTTATAGGTGGTGGTGTAGTCACCGTCCAGAGCGTTGGAGGGGATCATGCCCTTCTGCTCCACGTCAGCGCTGACGATGTCGCGGTTGCTCTCGGGGGAGATGTACTCGCCGCCGTTGATCTGAATCTCGCTGAAGCCCAGCCATCTGTGGCTGTAGGTGCTCAGAGGAGTGACACGGATGTAGCGGCCATCCACGTCCAGACCGGTGGCCTCGGCGTACATGTAGCCGGGGTTCTTGCTGTCGTGATACAGGGTCTTGTCCTGCATGTCCTTGGCCACGGAGTTGTCCCACACGTTCTCGAAGTCGCCGTCGCCGATGACCAGGACCTCGGTCCAGTCCTCGCCGTTGGCGGAAACCTCAAACTTCACGTGACGGGGGTAGTTGAGCTGAGTCTCCACGATGTAGTAGCGCAGAGAGGAGAAGCGGATGGTCTGGCCCAGATCGAAGGTGATGGTCTTGCCAACGTCCTGGGTGCCAGTGATCATGCCCAGAGTGGACAGGTCGCCGTCGAACACGTTCTTCACGGTACCGTTGTTTCTCATATCGGAGGAAGTGTCCTGAATGGCGAAGTTACTCTCCACGGTCTTCTCGCCCACGAACTCGTAGGAAACCACGAACTCGGTGAGGTTGAGCACCACGCCGTCAGCAGAGGAGACAGCGCGCACATAGCGGGCGTCGGTGGCGGACTTGGCGGTGTAAGCGGTCCAGGTCACACCGTTCATAGAGGTCTCCAGAGTCACGCCCTGGGGCAGCTCGGAGGTGGTCACGCCGGTGACAGCCTTGATGTTGCCCAGGTCCACACCCACGTAATCGCCGGTGTTCAGGGTGGCGGTGCCGTTGGTGAGGTCCACCTGGCCCTCGGAGGCGTTGGAGAGGATGTTGGTCTCCACATTGGTGTACAGGTTCTCGGTGGAGCCGGACTGGTTGAGCACCTCAGTGACGGTGAACTCACTGAACTGGCCCCAAGAGCCCTGCTGCACCAGGTTGCGGATGCGGATGTACTGAGCCTGAACGCCGTCCAGGTCGATGTCCAGCACGTCGGTGCCGCTGGCCTTGCCCTCGTAGCGCTCATAGTCAGGCACAGCGGTCCACTCCTGGCCGTCCACGGAGGTCTCGATGGTGTACACCTTCAGCTTGTCGCTGCTGCTGCCGTTGCCCACCACAATGTGAGCGCTGTCCAGCTTGGCAACCTTGCCCAGGTTGTAACCCAGGAAGTCGTCCACCATGAAGTCGTCGCCGGTGGTGTTGCCGGACCCATCGGGATCGTACCAGACGAAGGTGCCGTCGTTGCCGTCGTACAGGTTGGCCTCCTTGCCCTGATAGACAGTCCAGCGCTCGGTGCGGATGATGTTGTACTCAATGGGCTTGCTGGAGGTGTCGGCGGAGAATTCCACGTTGAACTCGCCCACACGCCACCAAATCTTCTTAAAGGCATCGTTCTGCACACGCACAGCGGTGGTGGTGATGTCCTCATCAGAGAAATCGAAGGTCTGAACCTTGTCGCCGTTGACCTCGGCGATGGTCTGCCAGTTGCCCTCATCATCCAGGTACTGGATGGAGCCGTCGGTGATCACGTCGCCGGCAGCGGAGCCGCCCTGAGCGAAGGTGACGCTGGACAGCTTCATGGGCTCAGTGAGGGTGTACTGGATGTAGGAGCCGGCGGGCAGGCCGTCCTTGTCGGTGCCGCTGGCCACAGACAGCCACACCTCGCTGGCGCTGGCGCCGCCGTTAGCACCATCGTTGAGCACGTCCCAAGCGGTGCCGTTCATCCGATCCCGGTTGGTGGAATAGGTACCCTCAGTGACCTCAGGCTCGCTGTCCTGAGCGTTGATCTGGAACTCTCTGAGATCCAACCAGCAAGCACCGCTGTTGGCCTGAGTGGTGATCAGGCGCACGCCCATAGCCTGGAAATCCTGGGGCAGTGCATCCTCATCCAGGGAGATTTCGAAGGGCTGATTTCTCGGCACATCGAATTGATTCTCTCCCTCACGCAGCTCAATATCAACCCACTCTTTTCCATCGGTGGTATACTGGAGTTTGGAGTGCTCAAAGTGATCGGCCTGACCCTGCATGGTGATGCGGATGTTGTTCACATCGATGACCTTGTTATACAGCAGTCCCACATACTCGCCCTCAGCAATGGCATTGGGAGTTTTAAACGTCATGCCGGTACTGTCGCTTCCATCAAAGATATTAGCAACGTCACCAGTGGGGGTGTCGGTACGGTTGGTGATGAAGTTGGCAATCACCTTGCTGGGATCCATGGCGGTCTCCGCAGACTGAGAGACATAGTTGGCCAGGGTCTTGATGAAGGGCACAATGTGCTGCACGCCCACCTCGGCGTACTCATTGTGGTCCAGATACCAGAAGGGGTGGTTCTTGGAGCTGTCAAAAGCGGTCTTACCCTCGGAGTTATACTTGAGGATGTTGCTGGTGTCGCCCGCCAGCACAGCCTTCACACCGTTGAGGTAGGCGATGGCAGCAGCGGTGGTATCGTCCCAACAATCCAGCCAGTACACGATCTGGTCCTTCACATCGGTGTTGCCAGCCTTGGCCCGGTAGGTCTTGGCGGCCTCCTGGAGCAGCTCAAACTCGGCCATCACAGTGTCCACATCGTCCACGGTGACGGTACCGGCAGTCAGCTTCTCCTTGAAGGAGTTGAGAATGGGCTTGAGTTCCACAGACTCCTGCAGCACGCGCACACGGCTGTCCATGTTCTGGTTGATCATGTGCTTGGACAGCTCACGCAGAGCATTGGAGGCGTCATTGGGAATGACAGTGTTGTGGTCCACGCAGGCAAAGGAAGCGTCCCAAGCCTTGTCAGCCTCCTCCTGAGTCTCCCAGATGTTCCAGGAATAGCAGGCATTGCCGAAAATGGCCACCTTACTGGGCTCAGACTGCTGCATGGGGTTGAGTACGATGCCCTGGATGTTATCCGGGTCGACACCGATCTGGAGGAAGTCAGAGTAACCACCCATGATCAGGTGCTTCTTGGAGTTGTCGGTGCAGGGCCAGTTGATCCACATGTAGGGACCGCGGCCCACGGTGTTGGTGAAGGAAGAGGTGAAGTTATCGGTAACCTCGCCCCAGACCTTACCACCGGTCATGACGATCTGCACGTTCTCGGGGAACTGGGCATAGTAGGACTGGCCCCAGCCCATGTACTCCTGGGTGCAGAAAGGCAGGGTGGTCTTCAGATCGGGATAGGTCTTCTGCATCTCCACCAGCCAATCGCTCATGTCGGTGAGGAAGCGGACATAGTTGTCGTTGCCCACGTGAGCGGCGTCGTCGGCCAGAATGGCGATCTGACGCACACCGGCCTCGATGACCTGGGCAAACTTGGCCTGAACGGCAGCCAGGTCAGCCTGGTAGTTCTCCTCGGTGTTGAAGCGCACCGCATTGTACATAAAGGGGTGCAGCGCAAACACAAAGCGGCACTTGGAGGCGTTGCCTGCCTCAGCCAGAGGCTTGATTTTCGTCTCCAGTTCCTCCTGGGTGTAGAGAGAACGCCACTGAGCATTGTGCTTGGGGTCGTCCTTGGGCGCATAGAAATAGGAGTTGAGCTTGTAGTAGCCGCCCCAAGTCATCAGGTTTTCACGGTCCTCGGTGCTCCAGGGGTTTCCGTAGTAACCCTCGATGAAGCCACGGCTGGCCACGTCGGCCCAGTCCTCCATGTGGAACTCCTGGATGGTGTAGCTGTCCATCTGGGTGAACACGTGGTACAGGCTGGTCAGGCCGTAGAACGCAGCGTCGGTGTCCCGGCCCAGCACGGTGATCACGCCGTTCTGGTTGTCCAGGACATAGGAATCCAGCTCGTCAAACAGCCCGTCGGTGGTCACCTCCAGGTTCTCCTTGGCGTAGCTGTCCACGTAGCCGCCGGAGCCGTTGATACCCACCAGAATGTTGGTCTTACCGTTGACCATCTCGTCCGAGGTGGTGTAGGTGATGTCCCCCTTCAGGTCCAGCACCTCGTCCAGGCGGTCCTTGGTGTACTGGTCGATGCCGTCCTCGAACACCACGTTGACTTCATTTTTAACAATGTAGTCTCCACCTGTATAGGTCATCACATGGGGATTGGGGTAAATCTCATACCCGGTACTCCCCGTGTCCTCGGCCTGGGCCTGGAAGGGGGTCATTGCCACACAACCCGCGCCCATGACCGCGGCCAAGGCGGCCGCAGTGAGTCTGCGTCCCATATGGGCCTGACTCGCTTGTCTTGTTTGCCGTCTCATTTCGCTTCCTCCTTATCTTATTTTGGACGCTGGAGCTTCCCACAAAAAACAAAAAAAGCCAGACCGCCAGGAGCAACTACTACATGGTCTTCATAGTCTTCTGGTCAATCCGGTTTTGCCCTTGCGGTAACAATCCATTCTATCCAATTATGAGTGAATCTTACCATATTAAGTTAGACAAAGTAAACAGTGTGTTTCGAAATTTTTAAATTTTTTACAGCTCTCTTTTCTTTCCCAATTTAACTTGCAGAAGTAATGGGTGCAATTTCATATTTTTGCGGAAATTCGTGTATTTATTCAGTAAAAAAATAAATTTCATTTGGTTCCATATTAAAAACTTTTGTGTCCGATTCGTCATTTTGCACAACACAAATAAAAATCGCCGTGGGGAAGCACGTGTCTTTCCCACGGCGGCGGCAGGGCAATTTTCTCACCGGAGCAGCTGAGAGATGCACCCGTATATCACACTGGAAAACACCCCATAGGCCAGCACGGGCCCGGCCACGGTGAACAGCTTGGCCCCGGTTCCAGTGATGCGCCCCTCGCTTTGAAACTCCAGGGCCGGGGACACCATAGCGTTGGAAAATCCCGTGATGGGCACCAGGGTTCCGGCCCCCGCTTTCCGGGCGATGTCGTCAAACACGCCCAGACCTGTGAGCAGGGCGGCCACGAACACCAGGGTCAGAGACACCAGCGGCAGGGCGTTCTCCCCCGCTCCCCAACGTTCATATAAGGTACTCAGCCCCTGGCCCAACGCACAGATGCCGCCCCCCACGCAAAAGGCCCACACCAGATTTTTGGCGGTGGGGGAGGATTTGGCCATGGCCATCACATACTTTTGATATTCCTCATTGCTCATGTTCATGGGTTCTCACCTCACAGAGAGTATACCCATTTTTTATGAATTCATCATAGCAGTGGGGCAGAAAGCGGCATTCGGCGCTCCCTGCCCCATGGATTTCTCAGGATTCTTTTGATTCTTTGTTCTCTTTCTGAGCCTCTCGGTTGCGGCGCACCCGCTCCAGCATCCCACCCAGGGAGGCATTTTCCTGCAGTTCCAACAGCTGCCCAATGAGCTGATTGGATAAGAGGAAGCCCTCTGGGGTAAACTGCCATCGGCGTCCCCGGCGGCGGGCCCAGCCGCGCTGCTCAAACTCCGCCAGCTTGGCGGCGATGGGCTCGAAGTTCATCATATACTCCCGCCGGTACTCCCACTCCTCAATGCCGTGGACGGTGCGCATGCGGAGCATCAGGTATTCGCTGCCCCGCTCGCGCCGGGTGATCTGCTCCGACTCATCCACCACCGCGTCCCCCTGGAGCATATGGTCAATGTACTGGTCCAGGTCGGAGAGGAAGGAATACCGCCGCCCGCCGAAATCCGAGTGGGCCGCAGCGCCCAGCCCCATATAGGGGTGCCCCATCCAGTATTTCATATTGTGCCGGGACTGATAGCCCCGCTTGGCAAAGTTGGAGATCTCATACTGTTCGTACCCGGCCTCGGCCAGGCGCTTCACCGTCCACAGGTACAGGGCCGCCTGTTGGTCCTCGTCGGGCAGCTGCTCGCCTCGAGCCACACGCTGGGCCAGAGGAGTCCCCTCCTCCACCGTCAGCCCGTAGCAAGACAGGTGCTCTGGGTTGAGAATCAGCGCCTTTTCCACCGTCTTGTGCCAGCTCTCCTCGGTCTGCCCCGGCAGGCCGTAAATCAAATCCAGGTTCAGGTTGGTAATTTTGGCCCGGCGCACCGCCGTCACCGCGTCCACCACCTGGCGATAGGTGTGGGGACGGTGCACGGCCTGCAGCTCCTGGTCACAGCCGGACTGCATCCCCATGGAAATGCGGTTCACACCCGCTCGGCGCAGGTGGCGCAGCATCTTCTCATCCACGCTGTCCGGGTTGGCCTCGATGGTGATTTCCACATCCTTGGACAGGGTGAAGCGGCGTTTGATGGTGTGCAGCAGCTCCGCCAAGCGCTTTTCTCCGTACCAGGTGGGGGTGCCCCCTCCGATGTAGATGCTGTTGACGGAAAAACTGCGGGCCGCCTCCGCACTCTCCACAATGTGGCGCAGGAGCGCTTTTTGGTAGTCGTCCATCCGGTCTTCCCGCCCTGCCAGCGAGTAAAAATCACAGTAATCACACTTGCTGCGGCAAAATGGAATGTGTAAATACAGTCCCAGGCACTCTCCCATACGCTCTCCTCCTGCGGGTGTTCATCTAATTTTATGATTATAGCACACACCAGGTATAGATTCAATGTCACTTCTTTCAATCTAGTTTTTATTATTATATTTAGTCATATTGACCTTGATATCACAAAGCGAATATGTTATAATGAGCTCTCAGAAAGGATGGTGTCACTATGGAAGACGCACTCACACCTGACCCCTTTGACGCCCTGCCCCGTCCCCGGAGACGTCCCCAGGAGCATGGCCGCACGCCCTTCGACGGACTGCGCCCCTGGTCGGCCATCACCCACGGAATTGGTGCGGCGCTGGCCATCCTGGGCACGGTTCTGCTGCTGGTAAAGGCAGTGATCACCGGTGCTGACGCCTGGAAATTGGTCTCGTTCTCCATTTATGGAGCGTCCATGATCGGACTATATACCGCCTCCACCCTCTACCACTCGGTGCACACCACCGCCGCCAAGCGCATTGCGCTGCGGAAGTACGACCACGCCTCCATCTACTTCCTCATTGCGGGCACCTACACCCCGGTGTGTCTCACCGCCCTGCGGGGGCCCTGGGGCTGGTCCATGTTCGGCATCATCTGGGTCCTGGCCATTGCTGGGCTGGTGATGACCTTGGCCTGGATCAACTGCCCCCGTTGGCTCACCTCCACCATCTACATTGCCATGGGCTGGCTGGCATTGGTGGCCATCTATCCCCTCTACCTCACCTTGGGAATGTCCGGCGTGCTGTGGCTGCTGTCCGGCGGCATTCTCTACACCATTGGCGGCGTGCTCTACGCCCTGAAGTGGCCCGCCCGGGACAATCCCCGGTTTGGCTGTCACGAGATTTTCCACGTGTTCATTGTGCTGGGCTCCGTGGCCCACTTCATGATGATCTATCACGTGTTGCTCCCCCTCTAAGATGCAAGAAACTGGTCTTTCCCTCAAGAAAGACCAGTTTCTTGTTTGCGTGTCGAAGTAATTCGACACGCTTCTCAAAAATGCCAGCATTTTTTCGAGGGGATGCAGCCCGCTGCATGCATAATCGGGTCAAAGGACGACCCGATTCCACACTGGCGGGCTGAGAAGTGTTTTTTCCGATGCGCATGTCCCCGGAAAAAACGGATTTCGATTTATTTTCCCGCCCCCGGGCGGGAAAACTCTGCCGAGGGCTTTTAGACCATGCAAGATGATTGTTCCTTCTTGCGTTGCTATGTGGGTTCTTGGCTTTATTCGTGTTCGGCCAGCTGTTCCATAATCCAAACGGCGCTGCCTCCCCGGACCTCGCCGTCCCGCAGGTCCTGGAAGCCCATGGCCAGCCAAAAGTCGTGGCCCTTGGTGTTGCCTTTCAGGCAGCCCAGGCGGATGCTGTCCATTCCGGCGTCGGCAGCTGCTCCGGGCAGAGCCTGGGCCACAGCCCGTCCCACGCCCTGGCGATGCAGGTTGGCGTCCACCATAAAGAAGCCCACCCACAGGGTACGCTCCCGGGGATATCCCTCCACCAGGTCCAGAATTCCCACCAACTTGCCCTCCTGCCACAGGCCCAAATCATGCTTTTGCTCCTGGATGCACCGGGGCGGCAGGGTGGCCATATCCTCCCGGATGCTGTGGATGGTGGGCTGGCCCTGGTTCTGAATCTCATAATAGGCGGCGTTCCCCTCCATCAGGGCCAGAACGGCGGGCAGGTCTTCCTCCTCCCACCGGCGAATCTCAAACTGAGGCAGGCGCTGGCTCAGGGCATCCACCACCGGCATATCAGGCAGGGCCACCTTGGTGCCCACACAGCGGTTGATGGGGGTGCCCAGGTTGTGGAACTTCTCCTCGTAGTCGGTCATCACACCGCAAATGCCGTGCTCGTGGAGATTGCGGGTGACCTGAGACAGCTCAAACCCGGCCTTGGGGAACTGGAACAGGGACCACTCAAACAGGTCCCGGTTGTCCGACTTGAAGTGGATCTCGCCCCCGTCCCGCAGCACCTGGCGATACCCACGCAGGAAATTCTCGTGGGTGAGACGGCGGCGGGAGTGCTTCACGGAGGGCCAGGGATCACAGAAGTTGATGTACAGCAGGTCCACCTCGTCGGGGGCGAAGTAATCGCTGAGGCAGGCGGCATCACCGTCAATAAAAAAGACGTTGTGCAGCCCCTTCTCCCGGCACCGCTCCATGGCGATCACCATGGCGTCGGGCACCCGCTCCACCGCCACATACAGGTCCTGGGGGTTGGCCGCCGCTGTCTCGGCGGTGAATCGTCCCTTGCCGCAGCCCAGCTCCAGACGCACCCCCTGGGCCTGGGGCATCAGCTCCCGCCACTTGCCCCGCTGGGCAGCGGGATTTTTAATCCACAAATCGGCACAGTTCTCCATGCGCCGGTCCAAGTTCTTCTTTTTCCGCATTCTCATTGGCTTCACCTCGTACCATTCAAAGAAAGTCGAGAAAATCATATCATAAACTCTTGCCAAGGGCAAGGAAATCCGCTATAATATAAGCCTGTAAGCGAAAATATCCGGGTGTAGCGCAGTTGGTAGCGCGCCTGCTTTGGGAGCAGGATGTCGGGAGTTCGAGTCTCTCCACTCGGACCAAAAATCCGCCAAGATCTTTTGATTTTGGCGGATTTTTTAACTTTACAGCATTATATGCTCAGAATAACCGCACAATAGGGAGAGACACGATATTCAGGAGGACGGGCGCATGAAATTTAAGGGCTTGCCTTACTATTGGGGCGCAATTGCGACCACGAAATGTATCCAAGCGATCCTGTTTATGTTTCTGCCGGGGAAAACCGGAGACAAGGTGAAGCTGGACACCTGCACCGGATGGGTCAGGCATATGGGGCGCTTTTATGAAAACAGGACTTACACATTTACATTGGATGTCCAACTGGCCAAAGGCGAGGCGGAAGTCCTTCTGTTGGATCAGAAAAAGCAGCCGCTTTTGAAACTCAACAGGCAAAATCCCTCCCAGTCGATTCATCTGGATGGTGAAACCAGCCGATACTATCTGCAATGGAAGTTTCAGCACACTTCCGGAAAATGCGAATTGCACTGGTGAAAACATCGGCCTGTGGATACAGGTACCGCCGTACCACAGTTTCATTTGATGGAGGTAGTAAAGTATGGTGATCGAGACAAAACGGCTGATTCTGCGCCCGTTTTTAGAGAGCGATGCAGCTGATGTCTATGAATATCTGAGAGCGCCTGCAGTCAACTGCTTCGCCAGCATGAAGTTACACTCTCTGGATGAGGCGCAGGCAGAAGTGAAAAAGCGCCTGGGCGAGACGGAGTACTACTTCGCCATTACTCTGAAGGACAGCGGCAAGGTCATTGGGGAGATCGACGCCTACCCGGAGGCGGGCGAGCCCCACGCAGACCAGGACGCCCCACGGGACACCTTCAGCCCCTGCTGGATGCTCAACGAGGCCTACCAGGGCAAGGGCTACGCCTTTGAGGCGGCATACGCTTTCTTTGACTACCTCTTCTCCCAAAAGAATGCAAGGCGCATTTACGCCTACACAGAGGACTACAACCTTTCCAGCCAGCATCTGTGTGAAAAACTGGGCATGCGTCGGGAGGGCGTGTTCCTGGAATTCATCTCCTTTGTAAACAATCCAGACGGCACCCCCAAATACGAAAACACCATGCAGTACGCCATTCTGAAAAAGGAGTGGGACCGGCGGCGGTGGAATCAATAACATAGGGTACAAAATACCTTCCATTGAAAATCCGTTATTTTCAATGGAAGGTATTTTCTGTCTATCACCACTGCTGTAAACCACCACGGATTGATGATACAGCAAGTCCACAGTCCCCCTCTTCAGCAGACCACTGCCCCAGATAGATCTATCTCATCAAGATATTCTCCTAATTCAATAGAATCATAGTTCAAAATCTGAAGGTTTGCTTTTTTTAGTGCATACGTTTTTTTCAAGCCATTCGGACATAGATATCTCCAATAGTAGTCGTTATCACCACTCCAACATCCCCGATTCTCAGTTTTAATACGTTCAGCTACTATGTACAAATTGGTGTCCACACAAATCCAAGCAACTGTTTTCCCCTGTTTTTTCACAACAAATATACTGTGACCGTCCTTTACTCTTCTGTCATCGTCTACCAACTCGTATTCGGAGGTATCAAACCGCAATGCGTGTCGCAAGTACGCTCTTCTAATATTCTCCCACAGTTGCTCATTTTCATTTGCACTTAGGATGGCAACTACCGCCTTTATCGCATCATTTGATAGAAATCCATCGTCTTTCCCCAGTTTCAGAATGTCAATCAGCTCATTGAAAATACGGTTTTCTTTATACATGCTTTTAATCACCTCTCTAAACTCTTCTAATGTCGTACGGATTCGCTGATTTTCCACCACCCCCAACACTTCGTCGAGCCATGCTGCGATATCATCTCGGAATGACAGTATCTGAATCTGATCCAGCGACAGCCCATTGCAGCTATATGGAGATGGCTCTCGTCCATCGGGAGTTAAATAACAAATTTTATCTATATGACTTTGATTCTCTTTTTCAAAGTGGAAATAATAATCACGCAACTGATTCTTTTGGTCTCCCGCCCAAATTTTCACCTCAATAGGGAGGACAAAGTTCTTAACATATATGACTAGATCAATTCTGCGATTTTCATCAATCACTTCCTCCAAAACAACTCTAGCAGATCGAAGTTCCTCACTGGAAAATGCCCTGTCATATCCTATTTGCCTGAGGAAAATGGCCAACGGCTTTTCACCTAAACAATGCCTACCGCTCGGATCCAGCAAATCTCCCAACAAGCGACAAATCAGCACCTCTTTGTCCTGAATCTTCAGAACCTCGAAGATATTATATGACTGATTTTCCGTTTCCACTGACTTTGCAACATCGATTGCATCACAAATAGCACTAAACAACTTCTGGTAAAAAATTTTCTCCATAAATATTTCACACATCCCATCTCTGATACACTCAAAATTTGTCTAATTCAGCCCCTGTTTCCGTTTATTTCTATTATATCTCTATCCAACTTCTACGCCAAGATTTTTATCAGCAGGGCTTCTCTGCAAAGATCATATCTCACGCACGAGCAGAAAAAGATGACGCAGGCAGAACTTGCAGACAAGATCGATGTCAGTAGCAAGACCATTTCCAAGTGGGAGACCGCAAAAGGGCTTCCGGATATCTCGCTCCTCGAGCCGCTTTCCGCCGCCCTCGGTGTCTCTGTCATGGAACTGATGAAGGGCGATGCGGTTAAATCCGGCAATCTGCTTGGCTCCAAGCTGTATGTCTGTCCCATCTGTGGCAATTGATTCATACCCTGGGAGATACCGTCATTAGCTGCTGCGGTGTGTCTCTTCCGGCCTTGGAGCCTGAAGCGTTGGACGAACTCCACGAGATCCAGATTGAACCGGCAGAAGAGGAGCATTTCATCACGGTCCACCATCCCATGACAAAATCCCACTACATTTCCTTTTTGACCTATGTGACATCCGAAAAGCTTCAAATAGTAAAGCTGTATCCAGAAGGAAATGCAACATGCAGATTTCGATTTCAAGGGCGAGGATATCTATACTGTTACTGCAATCGCCACGGACTAATGATGAAGCAAGTACGATAATTTGGCGTGACGACTTTCGAAGTTTGAAATCCCATATTTTAATCAAAAAGCCGCCTGTTCAGGCGGTTTTTTGCGTTTTATCAAGTTTGTATTCGGGATTATTCATTTTGCATCATACGGCTTACTGTTGTTGGTTCGCCCGAGGATATAATCCGTGGACACCTTATAGTAGTCTGCCAATTTCAGAAGATGAATCACCGGAATCGTCTGAAATCCACGCTCATAGCGGGAATACACCGTCTGGCTAATCCCTAAAATTTCGGCCACATCCTCCTGCCGCAAATCCCTGTCCTCCCGCAAATCTCTCAGTCGTTGAAATAACATACCGCCCACCGCCTTTAGTACTAATTGATACTATTGACGATACCGCAAATTTTCATTACAATGTTGTTTGTAGAACTTATAAGTACTACGGCGGTGGTTACATGGAACTGTATCAGGAAATCCTTTGTCATGTGTTGGCAAACGAAAAAATCCAGGTCTCCTTTCCGGAACTCATCCATACAGACGTAACAGAGATTGTGGAGCTGGAATGTTATAAGGCCCTGGGCAAAATTAAAGCCATCCTGGAGGATAACACATTGGCAGACAGCGAATGCTTTCAGCAAATCGAGGAGATTGTCTGTGCCTTTGAGGCACTGGGTTCCAACGGCGGCAGCCGGCATGATTTCGGATGACCCCACGGACGAGTAACCGCCCGCTGAATCTCAACAGATGATCCAGGGGCACCATACTTGTATAAACGCTTGCAACGGTGGATATCCTTTGTTATACTGATACTAATTGATACTATGTTATATCAGAGGTGAACACCATGGACGCCGGATTGTTTGCCAAGATGCTCTCCGACAAAAGCATTATCGACCTGAAAAAACTTGGCTACAAATACCCTCAGGCTGATCTGAAGGAATTTGTGGCACTGCTTGACAGCGGTTTTTATAAGCCGCTGCCGCTGAAAGATTTCAATGGCAAGAATCTGGTCTATCTGGATTCTGTTGCCCAGGTTCAGCTGTCGGCGGCCAAGGTGCTGCTGACACCCCAGAGCAGCAGCCGGGTCTATGGCAGAAAGGCTATGGAGGACGAAATCCTCTCCACCTTCTCCATCGAGCAGATCGACACCTCACGGGACAGCGTCCGCAGGATTTTGTCCGGCTACGCCCCCGTAAGCGAGAGTGAGAACCGTATCTACGGCATGAAGAAGGGGCTGGAGTTTATCAGTGATCCTCAGCATACGATCAGCGAGGAGAGCATCCACCAGCTCTATGAGCTCACCATTGGGGCATTTTTACCGGAGGCGGATCAGCTCCTGCCCGGCCATAAATACCGCCATGACAGCGTGTATATCGTGGGTGACAAAGTGGAACACACCGGCCTTCCCTGGCAGATGCTGCCGGAGTATATGGGGAATCTGGTGGAGTTTATCCATCAGGAATCCGCCATAAACGACCTGCTGAAAGCGGCGCTCATCCACTTCTATATCGCCTACCTGCATCCCTGGTTTGACGGCAACGGCAGAATGGCCCGACTGATACACCTGTGGTATCTGGTGCAGCAGCGGTATTCCTCCGCTCTGTTTGTCCCCCTGTCTGAGTATGTGGAGAAGAGCCGCCGGGGTTACTACAACGCCTACACGTTGGCAGAGCAGAATGCGAAGATCAGCGGGGTCATGGATGTGACGCCTTTCCTGACCTATTTCATTGAAAATGTGTACCACAAGCTGGCCTCGGCTCTGCCGGATTCCAACACCACAGAAACCTTCCAGAATGCTTTGTCCCGGGGCGATGTCACGGAAAAGGAACAAGCCCTGTGGCAGTTTGTCCTCACCGCTTATGGTGAGGGCCAGTTCTCCACCAAGCAGCTGGAAAAGGACTTTGGCAATGCGGCCTATGCTACCATCCGTGGATTTGTACTCAAGTTTGAAAAACTTGGGTTGCTGCGCTCTGCAAAATACGGCAATCGCATCAAGTATCAAATTGCAAAATAAGCCTAAGAAGCGCCTTCCGAAACCCGCAGATTCCGGAAGGCGCTATTCTTTGTATATAGCTTGTTAAATACTGATACGCCTACAGGCTCAGCTCCCTTTGCAGGTACAGCATGTCTACCAGCTGCACCCCATACTCGTAGATGGGGTGGTCGTAGTGGTCAGTAAAAAAGTTCTTGACCAGATGGTGCCTACGAAATCCGCAGGATTCATAAAAGGGGATGGTGGCTGGGCTGTCTCCGGTGCCCACCTGCAGCACCGTATACTGCTCCTTGTAAGTACGGACAAGGAAGTCCACCATGTTCTTTCCGTAGCCCCTGCCCTGAAAGGCAGGCTCCACGGCGAGGTTTTTCAGCTCCAGGATGCCGTCTCCCTCGTCCGTCACCACACATTCGGCCTTGACGCCGTCGTCCTCCAACACATACATGGTTCCCCGCTCCAGATAGCGGTCGATCATGTCCTCCTGCTCGTCGGCCAGCAGCAGCAAATCCAGGTATCTCTTTTTGTCGGTTTCCACTTTTCTGATTTTCATGGCGTGATCCATCCTCTGCCTGACGGTCTTAGTGGGACTATGATACCATACGATATGAGCCGCTGCAATTCTTTGAGAAACATGACACACAGTTGTCGTGTTCTTGTGCTATAATGCAGTCAGAATCAGGAAAGGCGGTGGATCCCATGAAAATGGAGCGGCTTATCGGCATCCTGTCCATTTTGCTCCAGCGGGAGAAGGTCACCGCCCCGGAGCTGGCGGAGCAGTTCGAGGTGTCCCGCCGGACCATCCAGCGTGACATTGAGTCCCTGTGCCGGGCAGGCATCCCCATCGCTACTACTCAGGGTTCTGGGGGCGGCATCTCCATCATGGAGGGCTACCGGGTGGACCGCACGGTACTCACTGCCCCGGAAATGCAGGCCATTCTGGCGGGACTGCGGAGTTTGGACAGCGTCAGTGGCACCCGGCGTTACACCCAGCTGATGGAGAAGCTGTCTGCTGGGACAGGCGGACTGGTAGCTGGCGGCGCACATATGCTCATTGACCTGGCTTCCTGGTACAAGTCCAGTCTGCCGCCGAAAATCGAGCGAATCCAATGGGCCATGGAGCAGCACCGCACCATCCGTTTCACCTATTTCTCTCCCAAAGAGGAATCGGTGCGCATCGTGGAGCCCTATTATCTGGTGTTCCACTGGTCCACCTGGTATGTGTGGGGCTGGTGCCAAATGCGGGAGGATTTCCGCCTGTTTAAGCTCAACCGTATGACGGAGCTTACCAGCGGTGAAGCCTTTGCTCCTCGCTGCGCCCCCCTGCCCAACCTGGAACCGGAACAGGTCTTTCCGGTAAAATACCAGGTCACCGTTCTCTTTGAGCCATCCTGCCGCTGGCGGCTGGTGGAGGAATACGGGGCGGACTGTTTCACCGTGGAACCGGACGGACAGCTGCGCTTCACCGGCGGCTTTCCTGATGGGGACAGCGTGCTCAGCTGGGTTTTGACCTTTGGAGACAAGGCGGAGCTGCTGGAGCCGGCAGAATTACGTGAGCAGCTACGGGAACTGACCGAAACACTGGCCCATCGTTACCGAAAGGGGGATCATCATGGCCTCTCATAAGAATTTTGTGGACTATGTGGCCGAGCAGCTACGGGAAGCCGGAGCCATCCGCAGCCGGAAGATGTTCGGGGAATACGGTCTCTACTGCGACGAGGTGTTCTTCGCCGTCATCTGTGACGACCAGCTTTTTGTCAAGGTCACCCCGGCGGGGGAGGCGGCATTTCCCCATCTGCCCAAGGCTCCACCCTATGAGGGGGCTAATGACTACATCTGGGTGGAGGATGTGGACGACCGGGACACCATGACCGCTCTTACCCGCCTCACCTGTCTGGCCCTTCAGGCCCAGCCAAAGAAAAGGAGGAAATAGCCGTGGCCTTTGACTACAAGAAAGAGTACAAGGAATTTTATCTGCCCCCCAGGACACCGAGCATCGTCACGGTACCGGCCATGAACTTCCTGGCCGTGCGTGGCCAGGGCGATCCAAATGAGGAGGACGGTGCCTACAAACAGGCCCTGGAATTACTCTATACCTTGGCCTATACCATCAAAATGAGCAAGATGGGCAAGCACCAGCTAGAGGGTTACTTCGACTATGTGGTGCCGCCCCTGGAGGGTCTATGGTGGCAAGAGGGCGTCCAGGGGGTAGACTACACCCGCAAGGCGGATTTTCGGTGGATCTCCCTCATCCGCCTGCCGGACTTTGTAACGGAAGAAGGCTTTGATTGGGCTGTCTGGGAGGCCGGAGAGAAAAAGCAGCGAGACTTCTCCAAGGTGGAGTTCTTCCCCTGGGAGGAGGGCCTGTGCGTCCAGTGTATGCACCTGGGCCCCTATGACGATGAGCCCGCCACCGTAGCGGCCATGGAGGCGTACGCCGCGGAACAGGGCTATGCGTCGGATTTCAGCCAGGGCCGGTTCCACCATGAGATCTATTTGAGTGATGTACGGCGGTGCAAGCCGGAAAAGCTGAAAACCGTCATCCGGCAGCCGGTGAAATGTGTGTAATGGAGTTGGATGCAGCTATGGATATGCAGAAACAGAGGGAATCGCTGGTTCGGCGCTGGTTTTCCATGTGGCTGGACAAGCAGGACACAGGCATTGAGGAGCTCTTTGCCCCCGACGCCGTCTACATCGAGAGCTGGGGTCCGGAGTACCACGGCAGCGGAAAAATTAAACTGTGGTTTGACGAGTGGAACACCCGGGGCACCGTGGAACACTGGGATGTCCGAGAGTATTTCCACAAGGGAGACCAGACCGTGGTGGAGTGGGCTTTCCGTTGCGCCATGACGGACGGCACCATCCAGAGCTTTGACGGCCTTTCCCTCATCCGCTGGAACGAGGCGGGACAGATCTGCTTTCTCCAGGAATTCGGCTGCAACGAGAACCGCTATGACCCCTACGCCCAAGGGGACACCCCGGTGTTCCGGGGAGAGCAGGCATTGTGGTTTTGAAGGGAGCATTGGTATGGCAACTTCCAGGGTGACAGAGTATTTTCCCTTCCCAGTGGAGAGGGTGTGGCAGACGATAACCGACCTCACAAATACCGCCTGGCGCAGCGATTTGGCCCAGGTGGAAATCTTGGACGAAACCCATTTCGTTGAACACACCAAAAGCGGTTACGCCACAGACTTTACCGTCACGGCCTGCCAGCCCCTGTGCCGATGGGCCTTCACCATGGAAAACGGTAATATGTCCGGCTCCTGGGAGGGGATCTTTGAGGTGGCAGAGGGCGGCACCCGGCTCCATTGCACCGAGACGGTCAACGCCAAGCACTGGTGGATGCGCCCCTTTGTCCCCAGCTATCTAAAGCGTCAGCAGAAGCTGTATCTGGACGATTTGCGGCGGGAACTACTGAAATAAGCCGTGTTACTCTGCGTTGCTTGCGGCAACGGGCCGTTTTCCCTACAATGGGGCCGAAAGGAGTGAGCCCACATGCTCAATGAAAACATCAAAGCCATCCGGAAATCCAAGGGTCTTTCCCAACAGGAACTGGCGGTCAAGGTGAATGTAGTGCGGCAGACCATCTCAAAATGGGAGCAGGGATTGTCCGTCCCGGACTCCGATCTGCTCATTGCCCTGTCGGAGGCCCTGGAGACACCCGTGAGCACGCTGCTTGGAGAGAATGTGGTGGAGTCGGAGGCAGATACCGTCAAAGCCATCTCGGAAAGGCTGGAGATCATCAATTTGCAGTTTGCCCGGAGAAAGGCACACAGAAGAGCTGCGCTGCACTGGTCGCTGATTATAGTATGTGGAATCATTGTGGCATTGTTTGCGGTCTTGCTGGTGGTCAGCAGTCCCTACCTGGGCTGGGATTACAGCACCCCGGAGACCGCCGTCATGGGGGTGGCCATCCACACCTTTGAATGGGGCTTTGTCCGTCTGGCCCCCTTCGCCCTGATTGCGGCACTGGTCGGCGTTTTCCTGACGCGGAAAAAGGTATAAGAGAGTCAGAGGCCCCCGGCGAATAGCCGGAGGCCTCTGAGCGTGTTTTACTTTACCCAATGGACCACGGCGTTCCGCAGGAAGCGGGCGCAGCCGGGTACCTGTTTGTCATAGTAGGCGGTAAATCGCTCATCCATCACATAGAGCTCCGCAATCCCCCGGTGTCTGACCGGGTCGTACCGGTTTCCGGTGATGGTGAGCCACCGGCGGTGGAGAGCACAGATTTCCTTGCCCTCCTGGCTCTCCGGGGACAGCCGGGCCTGAACAGCGGCCTCCAGCCGCTCCTGAATCTCCCGGCCCAGGTCCGTCCATTCCTGGTACTGTTCCCGGGTCAGGTTCATCACTGTGGCGTTGGCCTCATCCACCTCTTGGTCGCCATACTTGGCACGGATCTCCGCCCCGTAAGTTTCCTCATTCTGGGCTACCGCCCGCTGCTTGAACGCCTCAAATTTCTGCTCGTCGCTCATGATCTCGTTCCTTTCTTCCGCTCCGATGGTGTCTTTCACCGACCGGATGAGCTGTTCCAGCCGCTCCCGCTCCGCCTCCAAAGTGGCAAGATGGCTTCGCAGGGCAGCCAGGCGATCGAAGGAGGGGTCGTCCAGACATTCCTTGATCCGGGCCAGCTCCACCCCGAGGGCCCGGTAATAGAGAATGTCCTGCAGTCGGTCTACCTCTGCCCTACCGTAATAGCGGTAGCCGCTCTCCGCTACCCGGCTGGGCTTCAGCAGCCCGATCTGGTCGTACCAGCGCAAGGTGCGGGTGGTCACCCCGGACAGGCGCGACAGTTCCTGAACGGAATACTCCATAGATATCCCTCCTTGGAAATATAGTACCAGTTGACGGAGCGTCAGAGTCAAGAGGAAATTCTAAAGTTTTTTAATTTCTGGTTGCAACCGCTCCCCATATTCCAAGCATCGATGAGGGACGGATGCGTAGCCTCCGTCCCTCATCCGTTTTGACGGCAAATTACCGCCGTCCCTTCTTCTGCCGCTTTTGAAAGTCCTCCTCGATGGCATCCTTCCAATGCTCATCCAGGGGTGCATTGCACCGGACGGCTGCCACGGCCTGGCCCACCACCTCGTAGTTGAGGCGGGTACCCTCACTGTCGCAGTGGTAGTTCACCGCCCGGTCGGGGGCAATGCCCAGATGGCTCGCCGTCTCTACTGCGTCGATGTTGGCCCCCAGGAAGAGAAACTCCCAGCCGTATTTTTCTTTCTGCCGCTGGATCATCTCCTTCACCTTTTGCGCCGAATAGCGGCGGCTGGCATTCTCCATGCCGTCGGTGGTGATAACGAACAGGGTATGCTCCGGCACATCCTCGCTCCGGGCGTACTTATGGATGTTCCCAATGTGGTGGATGGCTCCGCCGATGGCGTCCAGCAGGGCGGTACAGCCCCGGACATAGTACTCTTTTTCGGTGATAGGGCGAACCTCGCCCAACTTCATCCGGTCATGGAGTACCTCGGTCTCATCGTCAAAGAGGACGGTGGAGACGAAGGCCTCGCCCGGCTCCTTCTTCTGCTTTTCAATCATGGCGTTGAAGCCGCCGATGGTGTCACCCTCCAGCCCCTCCATGGAACCGCTGCGGTCCAGGATGAAAACCAGCTCTGTCAAATTGTGCCTCATAAAAAATCCCCCTATGCTGTGTTGTTTGGTTTACAAGCACAGTATAGGGGGATTCAAGTATTCCGTGGTCGCTTTACGGGCGACAAATATCAATCGCATTGCACAATCCTTTCCAGGTCTGTGCAACCATACGATGCACGCGCTCCAATGCAGGCAGATGGTCTTGGTGCGCAAACATGAAATAATAGCGATTCGTATAGCGAGGATATTCCAACAGCAAGGTATGATCAGCGTGCAGAAAGGCGTCCTGAAAGTCAAGCACACCTTGGATACACACTTCCTTTTTTGTCATCTGGAGACGGTGCTGATATAGGATCACGCTTTGCCCACGGTCATAGTAGTCCTTGATCTCCTGCCAGGTAGTGTGCTTTTCTTTGGCTGATCTATGCTGATGCATCCTCGCACTCTCCAAGCCATTGTCAGGGTCGAGGAAAACAACATCTGCCCCCGCTGTACTGCGCAGCGCTTCCTGATGCCACTTTGCTCGGTTTGCCAGGGTCAAGGCATCCGAGAAAAAATAAGCGGCAAACAATCCGCTGTTCTCAATTTCTTCGATATTGCGTTTTTGTTGATGTACCATACCAGCCAAACAGTCAAACAGTTCTGGGTCATACTGTCGGTAAACTTCCGGCTTATCCAGGTAGGAAATGTATTTCCCGTCCTCCTGCTTGCCCGGGCGAGTTGGAACCACTCGGTACCAGTTGACCGCCAAGCGAAGCCCAGCGGCGGTCACATTCCGCAAAAGGCCGTACTTTCCATAATCGCCGATATCTCCAACATAGTTATCCTGCATGTGTTCAACCTCCCAACAAGCTCTGATCAAAGGCGAACAGGGCCTCGTTGATTTCGAAGATGTTGTAGTTCCGGTGGGCGATGAAATACTCCACGATAATATCGAACTTGCTGGCATGAGAGAAAGCAAAGCCCGCCTTTCCCAGCATCTCCTGGGCCTCCTCCAGCGGCAGTTCCAGGGCAATGGCGAAGGCCATGGCGGTGGGCTTGGAGGGCTTATAGTGGACATCCGAGCGGATCTTGGAGAACAGTTTGCGGTCGATGTTGGCCTTTTTATAGCACTGGGCGTCGGTCATACCCCGCTCGTCGATTTTCCGCAGCAGCATTTGAGAGAAACTTTCGTCCAGTTTGCTGAGGGCTACATCCAGACCGGAGGGCGCCGTGGCACAGGGGGCAGGCATACACTCCGATTCCTCCATGGGCATGGAGGCCATAGCCATCCGGCGGCACTGAATCTCACGGCTGTCGGTATGGGCATCCACATAGCGGTCGTCGATGTAGGCGGCAATATCGGCAAATAGTTTTCCGCCGATGGTGTAGGCGGCCCGGTCGAAGATCACCAGATACACCGTCATGTCGTGGGCCAGCAGAAAATCCCCGATGGTATCCACAGCCACCTTCAGGGCCTGATCCTTGGGGTAGCCGTACACCCCGGAGGAGATCAGCGGGAACGCCACGGTTTCACACTGATGGGCCAGGGCCACTTCCAGAGAAGAGCGATAGGCAGAGACCAGCAGTTCCCGCTCCCCGTGGCTGCCACCCCGCCATACGGGGCCAACGGTGTGGATTACATACTTTGCCGGCAGCCGGTAGCCCTTTGTAATCTTGGCCTGTCCCGTTTTGCAGCCGCCCAGGGTGCGGCACTCTGCCAGCAGCTCCGCCCCGGCGGCACGGTGGATGGCGCCGTCCACACCCCCGCCGTCCAGCAGGCTCTCCTTGGCGGCGTTGACAATGGCATCCACCTTCATGGTGGTAATATCATTTCGCACGATATGCAGGGGCATGACGGCACCTCCTCGCTTGATAGGGTCATCATACCATAAGAGGCACTGTCTGGCAATCGAGCAATGGATGGGAAGCGGTTCCCTGGATGCCCAGCATCTTCTGGATCATCTCAAAGTGTTTGGCCACCGTATGCCGGGTCACTTTCGCTCCCTTGGCGATGACGCTGTAATTGGTTTCGTCCGGGTGGAGCCGCATATACTCCCAGATCTGGCGCTGCTTCTTTGTAAGTTTGTCCGGCGGGATGATTCCACACATCCGGTCCTGGATGGCCTTCCGCTCTGCGTTCATCTGCTGGATGAGCACCTTCAGCTTTTCCTCGCACTCCTCCCGGGTGTGGGCGTAGACACATTTGGAGTGCTTGGTGCCGTCCGGCCAGGTGGGCGAGTAGCGCCCCTCAAAGAGATGGTCGTTGAGTTCAGAGATACACCCGGTTCCGGGCTTTCGGGTGCGCCGGGTCACCGGCTGGAAGCTGGTGAGGGGATTCTGCGCTGCCTCCGGAGATTCCTCCGCCACCTCGTTGCCCAGGCCACGGTCGATCTTGGCGGCGGCTTCACTGAGCATATCGCCGGTGATGTGGGTATAAATGTCCAGCGTGGTCGCCGCCGATACATGGCCCAGCATGGCGGAGAGGGTCTTGATGTCCATGCCGTTTTCCAGGGCCATGGTGGCGAAGGTGTGGCGCAGGTCGTGGAAGCGAATCTTCTTGCACCCGGCCCGCTCCAAAATGATCTGGAGCCGCCGGAGCACCGAGCCCGGCGCCAGCGGCAGATCTGGGTTCTTCGGTGATGGAAACAGCCAGCGGGAGCTTGCCGTCTTTTGATACGCCCGGAACACCTCTACCACAGCAGGCGGCAGCACCAGCTTGCGGATGGACGCTTTGGTCTTGGGGACGCTCAGCTGCAGCTTTCCGTTCACCTCATAGACCTGCTTGGTCACGGACAGCATTCCGGTATCCAGATCCAGGTCGGACCATTGCAGGGCCAGCAGTTCTCCCCGCCGCAGGCCGGTGGACAGATCCAGCAGGAACAGCTCGAAGTATCCCTCCGCCTGAGCCTGCATGAGGAAGCGCTGAAGCTCCTGGGACGACAGCACCTGCATCTCCCGGCCCCGCTTGGGTGGCAGCTTGCAGCCCACCGCCGGGTTGGTGCGGATCAGATTTTCCCGCACTGCCTGCTCCAGCGCCGCCCGGCATTTGGCGTGACACATCCGCACCATGCGGTCGGAGAGACCCTTTCCATATTGTTCTGTCCGAACCAGCCGCCCCTCCTTTTTGAGATGAGCGTAGAACTGCTGAAGATCCTTTTGGGTCAGCTGGCACAGCGGGATCTTGCCCAGCTGCGGGATGATATGCTGGTAGATGTTGCTCTCATAATTTGATTGGGTGGTGGGGCGAAGGCCGGGCTTGGTGTAGTTCTGATACCAAAAGTCCATCCACTCCCCGAAGGGCATATCAGGGCGAATCTTCTCGGACTTGGAACCGCCCACTTTTTCCATCAGCTTGGTCAGCTTTTCCTGGCACTCCCGCTTGGTCTTGGCCAGTACATTCTTCGTTTTGGGCAGGCCCTTGTCATCGTAGCCCACCACGGCCCGGCCTTCCCAGCGGCCATCCTTTCTTTGTCTTATGGTGCCGGTTCCGCTTTTCCGTTTCCTTGCCACGGTTTCAACTCCTCTCCCAACAGATTTTTCAGGAAGCCGCCCACCACATCGCTGGCGGCTCTCTGCATGTCCGGCGTCACATGGGTATAGGTATCGAGGGTAAAGCTGGCGTTGGTGTGTCCCAGAATACCGGAGAGGGTCTTGGCATCCACACCGCTGGCCAGAGCATGGGTGGCGAAAGTGTGCCCTTACGGTATAATAAAGACAAACGGAAAAACCCAGTGTTTTCAAGGGTTTCAGCGTTTGTCGTTGCCTATTCAATTCCTTTTCCAACCTTGATAGTCAACGAAAAATCTGTCGAATGATGGGAGGTGTTACCTAAAAGACAAAATTGAATATTACAGCAGCGGTGCGGTGTTTTACCGGACCGCTGTTTGTCAGGGCGTTTCATCTAATCTGATGGGCGCCCTTTTTTTGCGCCCATTTTCAGAAGGAGGAAATTCACATGGAACTTAACGAAGAAGAAAAAAGGCAGTTGTTTCAGGTTGACGGCGACTGCCAGGCCAAAGTGCTGGATGAACTGTATATGACAGCCCGTTTTACCCGTAACCCGGAGCAACGTGATATGGTGCGGGGCCTCATGGCAAAGCTGCGGGTTCTGTCGGATGAACAGTGCATGGATCTGGTGAAGGACATCCAGAAGAATTATCACCTGCCTTACCCTCGCACTATGGGCGAGCGGATTGCATTGGCCCGGCAGCAATCCGGGGCTGAAAAACTGAAAGGCCATGACATTATGGCCCTGGAGCGGTTTGACCCGCAGGTACGCCACATGGTTGTCTTTGATGTGCTTTCTTTTGAATCCCCTGTCGGCTATAAAGGCGATAAGATGCGCCTGTTTCTCACGGATGAAGGGTATCAGAAAGCGTTGGAGAATCAGGAACGCGGCTTTATCAAGCTAAAGAACCATGCCAAGGTACACAATGGCTATTTGAATTACGACCATAAAGACAGAGATTTGTAGTTGCTGCTCAGTATAAAGACTTGCCAGGAAGGAGGATGTCAAATGGCAGTGTTCAGAGTTGAAAAGACAAAAGATTTTACGGTCATGTCCAATCACCATCTTCGGAATGTGTCGCTGTCTTTGAAGGCAAAGGGGCTGCTGTCGTTGATGTTGTCCTTGCCTGATAATTGGGACTATACGACTAAGGGGCTGGCCCATATCTGTAAAGATGGGGTGGATTCTATCAGCAGTGCGATCAAGGAGCTGGAAAAGCAAGGGTATCTTACCCGGCAGCGGCTCCGTGACGCGCATGGCAGACTGGGCGATATTGAGTATGTCATCCATGAGAAACCTGTGCTTCCTGATGAGCAGGACGCTATTCTGCCACCTAAACGGGAAAATCCAAGACAGGTAAATCCAAGACAGGTAAATCCAAGACAGGTAAATCCTGTTTTGGGAAAACCTGAACAGGAAAAACCCGCCCAATTAAATATACAAGAATCAATTACTGAAAAATCAATTACGGATATATCAAATATCCATCAATCAATCTATCCGGCCTCTGGAGGAACGCCTGATGGTAACGCGGAGATGGATAGGGATAGGATTGATAGGATAGATACCTACCGGGAGATTATCAAAGAAAATATTGAATTTGAGGCTCTTGTCCAGCGGTATGGGTATGAGCGTGTGGACGAGCTGGTTGAGCTGATGCTGCAGACGGTCCTCTCGCAGCGGCCATATATCCGCATTGCCGGGGATGACTACCCCCGCGAGGTGGTAAAAAGCCGCTTCCTGAAAGTGAACTTCTCTCATGTGGAGTATGTGTTCGACTGCCTGGATAATAACACGACCAAGGTTCGGAATATCAAGTCCTATCTGCTGGCGGCTCTCTATAACGCCCCGGCTACCATGGACAGCTATTACCGGGCCGAAGTCAATCACGATCTTTACGGCTAAAGGGGGATGCTTTTATGGGCAAAAGAAACGGACGCCCGGTATATGCTTCCAGGCGGGAGGAAAAGCGTCCTCAAACCGAAAAAATGTATTGCACGATGAAACCGGATTGTGCAGGCTGCCCTTTTCCTTCACATGGTTTTGTGTGCTGGAGTACGGACGGGAGCTGCCTGCGTACTTACATGAAAAAATTACAGAAAGGAGGCCGAGCGCCATGAAAATCCATGAAACGCTGAAATTATGCCGAAGTTAAGCCAGGAACAGATCGACCAGGCACGGGAAGTTGATCTGCTGGCTTATCTACTTTCTCACGAAAGCGGCGTGCTGAAACAGGAAGGCGCCAATTATCGTCATAATGAGCATGACAGCCTGGTTTATGTGGCGAGTAAAAATTACTGGTACTGGAACAGCCGTGGACGAAAGATCAATGCCGTGGATTACCTCATGGAAATCCGCGGGTACAGCTTTGTGGAGGCTGTGGAACGGCTGATAGGCAGCGGAACCCCTGCTGTTTCTCATTATACAGCTTCCGGCAGCCGGGAACAGCGGAAACCGGTGGAGAAAAAGCCCTTCCGCCTCCCCAAGGGGAAACGCTGTGCCACCTTTGCTGTTTCTTATCTCCAACGCCGGGGAGTCCATTCGGACATCATCAGACGGTGTATGCAGTTGGGACTTTTCTATGAGTCCCGTTATAACAACGAGGCGGTTTGCGTTTTTGTTGGCCGGGATGATACCGGTACGGGCCGGTTTGCCTGCGTCCGCGGAATTGCAGGTGACTTGAAAAAGGACATCAGCGGCAGTGATAAGCGGTTTAGCTTCTGCTACCCGCCGGATCAGCCGGGCAGCCGCCATCTGGCGGTTTTCGAGGCCCCGATTGACGCCCTCTCCTATGCTACGCTCCAAAAGCTGGAGGGCTGGCAATGGAATGGCTACCGGCTTTCCCTGGGTGGGACCTCCCCTGTGGCCCTGGTCGCTTTCCTGGAACGCCACCCGGAGATTACCCGTGTTGCCCTCTACTTGGACAATGACCTTGCGGGCCGGGTCAACGCCCGGAAAATCAAGGCACTGTTGAAATCAGACCAGAGGTTTTCAAAAATCCGGGTGTCTGTCAATCCTCCCCGCAGCGGGAAAGACTACAATGAGAAATTACAGCGCACGCTTCAAGCGATCCGCGAAGAAAAATACGCCAGCCGCCAGAAACAGGCGGCTGTTTCAATTTAGGAGGAAAACCCAATGAATAACGACAAATCCGCGATTCAGGTAATCGCCGGGGCTGCCCGCTGCCCGGAGTACAGCCCGTCCATGGTTAAGGCTTTGATGAAAAAGCTGGAAACCAATGAAAAAGCCTTCGCTCTGCTGATGAATGTCACCCCTTCCACGGTGCGCCTTTGGACAACGGGTGCGGCCCGTCCCTGCAGCATGGCCCGGAGGCTGATGCAGATTTATGAATCCGGGCCGGAAATCGTAAGTAAGATTGCCGGGGAAAGCTGCCCGGAGAAAGGAGGACGCCAGACGAGTGAAGCGAAGGAACAAACAGCTTCTTGTGGAAAATGAGTATGTGAAGGAATTGCTGGCCGTCCTGAAAGAGAACCCTTCCCCCAGCGGCAAGGATTTTGCTGAAATGGTTGCCCATGTTGGGGAACTGGAAAGCCGGTTGGCCGAGGCCGTAGAAGAATTGAAAACTATGCGCCAGGAGCTTCAACAGGTGCAGAACCGCTCTCTGAAAGCTGTGCTTCAAAAGAGCTGTAAATCGCTGGAGAATAATATCTCCAATATGCGCCAAAAGCTGGCGGAGCTGAAAGATCACATTATCGAAGGCTGCCAAAAAGCTCTTTCGGCTTTCAAAGAGCGCGGCACTTCTGCCCTGGATGGCCTTTCCCGGTTTTTCCATGTCAAACCCATGCTGGAAGGGATCAGGAAAGCGATTGATAACAGTATTCGTATTGACGATAACGCTGTTTCCAAGATCCAGACCCTTTCCGCTGAATACCATCAGGCGGGCAGGCATTTGAAAAACATGGGCCGCGCCCTGGTGGGCAAAGAACCGGTGGTCGAGGTCAAAAGCCCCGGCAGGCTTTCTAAGGTGATTGCGGCTCCCTATAAAGCGGATCGTGCCTGCATGACCGCCGCTCAAAAGAGCATCGAAAAAGCCATTGATAGTGTAACCCGCTTGCAGGAATCCGCTGAACGCAGACCCTCCGTTTTAAGGGCTATGCAGGAAAATGGCGAGAAGGTGCAGCCGCCAGCGAAAAAAGCTGTGCCTGCTGTAAGCAAAGCGGAACGGTAGGTGTCATGGCAATGGGATTGCTTGACACCCTTGCTGACCGGCTGGATGTGTTCATTTCGGATCTGCGGCTTTGGTGTACGCTCCCCGCTTTCGGGATCATGCTTGAAATGGATAACCATTTATATCCCATATCTGAATGGAACCGAGCGCTGGCCTATCTGTCTGGAAGGCCATGCGCTTTTTCTAATGTGCCGGAAGCAAAAAAATATATACTCTCGCTGATAAAGGAGGTGGAGTTAGATGGCGAAAGAAATCGTACATGAAGATTTCGGTGAAAAGATCGGCGGCGCCAAAAAGGACCTTTGGGCAGCCCGCGGCCTGTATGTGGATGATCTGTTGGGGATGAACGAGCGCGAGGCCGATAAGTATGTAAAAAAAGATAATGTCTGGAAAAAGCCGGATTATAACGCCCTAATTCAATCCGGCGTCCCGGTGGATATTCTGTACTTTCGGAAAGTTGTGCGTGACAGCCTGAACGCCTCCCCGCGTTATCTGCGTTCTGATGATACACCGGAGAAGCGCCTGGCGCGGCAGAAAGAGTACATTGCAACCGTCCGTCAGGTGCAGGAAGCCGTTGAAAAGGTTCAGACGGTCCAGGAAGCTATGGGCGTGTTTGAGGCTCTTATCATCGGCGGCGGTTACTGTGAGCGTATTTCTCACGGGATCGGCGGCGGGTATATCCGGGCCACCCCAAAGGGGCGGGATAACCCGGTAATCACCGATAAGCTGGTAAATGCCCTATATTTCCGTGGGACGCAGGACTTTGACCGGAAAATCGTTCGGGAGGCTGTAAAAAAGCAGTTTGGCGTTCCTGCCGAGCAAAAGATTCCCCGCGGGTACGATATTCGGTTCAATGACGGCAAAAGGACCTACTCGAAAAATAATGACTGGCTTCCCGATACCTATTATGTCACGAAGGGCTATACGATCCTGAAAACGAATTTTGCCACCCGTGATGAAGCCTTGAAATGGGTTCAGGATTTTGCCCGGCAGCGAGGAGGCAGCGGAAAACAGCGATTTGTACCGCAGCAGCTTTCCCGCGTCCGGCGTACTGGCCCGGATTACCGCGGAAAGCGTGATGTGATCGGACAGGATTATCTTGACGCCTTTGCTTTCCGGGGCGGCGAGTTTGGAAACTGGATGACGCAGAATGACCGGCGCGCTTCCCTGAATATGGGGTTTGACGCTCTTAAAGACCTGGCGGCTGTCCTGCAGATCAGTGAAAAGGATATTTCCTACCAGGGAACGCTCTCGATTGCCTTTGGTGCCCGCGGCAGCGGAAATGCCGCCGCCCACTATGAACCGCTGCGGAAGGTCATCAATCTTACTAAAATGCACGGAGCCGGTTCACTGGCCCATGAGTGGTGGCATGGTCTTGATGATTACCTGGGCGTGAAAATGGGAGCAAAGGGATTTCTTTCTGAACATTCTCACCTGTATGAGCCATTCAAAAAGCTGATTGAAACCATGAAATATAAGCCGGAAACACCGGAGCAGGCCGCGGCCCGGACAGAGGCGCAGGTGGAGCGTACCCGGAAAAATGCGGCAAGCTGGCTGGATTCGGCGGTACTCACCCCGCTTAAACGGGTGGCAAATGACGAGATGCACATGGAGGCTTATGCGGTCCTTCGGGAAGAATTTCTTTTGGGTGTCCCCGGCTCTGTGGAACAGTTAAACGATTTCAAGAAATCTGTTACCGGGCGGGTGATCCCTAAGAGAGAGCGTGACCGGCTGGAGATTTTCGAGCGTATGCTGTCTGGTATGCAGACGCAGGAACCTCCGCAGATTGGCCGTGTAGAAACGGATTTCTATAAAAACTCTATCCGTATGGGCAAAGAGTGCGAAAAGGACGGCGGCTATTGGGAAAGCAATACGGAGATGACCGCCAGAGCTTTCGCCTGCTATATCAAAGATAAGCTGACATCTGAAATTTCGGATTACCTGGCGGGCCACGCCGACAGCGCCGCTACTTTTGCTACCGGCAAGGATGGAGAAATAGAAATTTTGAAAGCCTTCCCGGAGGGCGAGGAACGCAAGGCCATCAATGCTGTTTTTGATGAAGTTTTTGCGGACCTAAAGCGGGAGCATTTCCTCACCCATTCCGATCACCCGCAGACATTGGAGGAAACTCGGCCAGTGGTCGCACCTACGCCTTCTCGCATGGATTCCATGCCGGTTATCACGGATGTAGAACAGCTTTCCCTCTTTGGCGGGGAGAAGCCTTCTCTCTTGGGACAGCTTACCGCTGCTAAAGGGCAGAGCAAAGAAGCTGCGGGTCCAAAGCCCTCCAAATCCCATGAGCCGGAGCTGTAGGAGGTGGTTTTGTGGAAAAGTACGATGATTACGATGTATTAGACTTCGGTACATCACTTATACCTGGAGCGCAGATTAAAATTGAGCATAGTGTTTCCAGTGAAAAGGCTGATTTATCTGACTTGATTTCCCGTTCCGCAGAAGATCTACAAGCGTTGCGTGAAGAAAGCGCCGCCAGTGAGCAGAAGGCTTATGAAATTATTTTGTCCGCTGTTCACCAATGGGAAAAACAAGCGGCTTTTACCCAGCGCATTGACCGGGCGATTCAGTATCAGCGGATTCCGGCAGTCCAGCACACATCAAATGAGTGGGTACAGGGTGAAGATGGAGAAAAAACCATCAGCAATATGGTTTACAAGATGACCTGCCGCATAAAGGACGATTCCCATTGGGACTTATGGAAAAGCCAGGGATATAAGCCTTGCTGGTCTGTCCGCTGGGGTGTTTATACCAACAGCCCTAAACGTCACGGTTCGGTTGGTATTGCCGGGCAGACAAGAGTTTTCAAAGACCAGGAAAGTGCGGAGAAATACTTGCGTGGCCGTATTAAGGCTTATGCTCATTTGTTCACGGAAATATCGCCTCAAATCCCAAAAGAATATGACGAATTGTTCCGGGTGAACAATCAGCTATTGCCTGGTTATCGTTCGGAAGCTGAACCCGCACCGGTAGCCCATCAGGAAAAGGCTTCGGTACTGGAAAAGCTCTCAACAGTGAAAAGCCACGAAAAAACTGCTGCTTCTAAAATTGCTGATAAGAAAAAGGAGGATATTCATAGATGAAGGTTTTAATGGTTGAACCGGGGAAAATTCCCCATGAGGCAGACATCGAGCCGGGATTGAGGTCTTTGCAGGCTGCGGTAGATGGCTATATTCAGGCAGTGTACCCTTATGAGGACCCTGTGGCACTGATCTGTAATGAGGATGGAAAATTTATGGGGTTGCCTTTGAATCGTGCGCTGCGGGATGACGCCGGTGAGGTTTATGACATCATTGCCGGTAATTTTCTTATCACCGGGCTTGGTGAAGAAAGTTTTTCAGATCTTTCCCCTGAACTGATGGAAAAATATAAGGAGCAATTTCTGGCGCCGGAGTCCTTTGTGCAGCTCGGCGGCAAAATTCTTGCGGTCAAGCAGCCGGTTCCTGTGGCAGAAAATAAAGATATGACGCAAAAGCCGCCTCACAAATCCGGGCCGGAGCTTTAGGAAGGAGGTCAAAGATGCTGACAGCGACACGCGGCCCGTATTTGCTGGTGGTCCAACAGGACGATTCCCCGTTCAATCCCCGTGAGGATGACAATTTCGGGAAAATGGTCTGCTTTCACCGGCAGTATAGCTTGGGCGACCATCATAATTACATAGATAAAGATGATTTTCTCCGGGATCTGTATCTGAAAACCGTGGGTGATGATGAACGTGGCGCCCACCGCTATGAGCGGGCGCTGGATTTGATGAATTACAAAATCAAGGCGCCTTTTGGTTCTCCCGACTATGAGCGTGAAGTGGATGAACGGCTAATGAAGGTGATCTCACAGAAGTATCTTATGCTGCCGCTGTATCTTTACGACCACAGCGGCATTACGATGAATACCACGGGCTTCTCCTGCCCCTGGGACAGCGGGCAGGTTGGATGGATCTATGCCTCCAAAGAAGATGCCCTCCGGGAGTTTGGCGGCAAATCCTTTACTGCCGCTACCCGGAAGAAAGCCGAGGATTGTATGCGCGGTGAAGTGGAATGTTACGATTCCTACCTCCGTGGTGAGGCTTACGGTTTTGAACTGTATAAAGACGGCGAGCTGGAGGATAGCTGCTGGGGATTTATCGGCAGTAACGAGGAAGCCTTAAAAGGCATTGAGGATTACCTGCCTGACGAGTGCAGCGGCATGACCGGTGAGCTGGTGGAACGGGATTCTCCCCGTTCCATGTTAAAAATGTTTCTCGACCATGCCCGTGTGCAGGTGGCGCAGGCGGCCAAAGACTTTGAAAAGGCGTCCCGGCAGCAAACCCTCCAAACGGAGGCCCGGTGATTTCTACCTATTATATATCATGCGAAAGGAGGATGTGATTGCAGGAAGAACTTGAACGGAAATCCATATCCGTAACTGTCCAGGCCACAAAGCTGACTGGCCGTGTGATGAAGGCTGCTATTGCCGCCACCTTGCGAAAGATCGAAAAAGAGCGCAACACTCCAAAAGTGGGCCGGAACAGTATGCGCCGCCTTACGGCACAGACGCCGGACGCCCATAAGATCGAGGTTGAGGAACGGATTCGCTCTTTTGAGCGGTATGCGAAGAAATATAGAGTACATTACCATGTGGAAAAGGATGCCAGTGTTTCCCCTCCAAAATGGACCGTGTACTTTAAGGCCAATCAAGCTGATGCTATCGAAGCCGCCTTCAAGAAATATACGCAAAAGACGGTAAAACGTGAAAACAGGCCGTCCCTTTTCTCCCAGCTATCGAAATTCAAAGAGATGGCAAGGAAGATGGCCCGCGATCCTGTAAAGAACAAGGAGCATGGAGGGCCGGAGCGATGAAGATGACGGATATTCTGAAAAAGTATGTGCTTCCGAACCTTCCTTATCTTATATTCCTTTGGTTCTTTGCCAAGGTTGGCGAAGCGGTGCGGCTGGCTCCCGGTGTTGACGCTTCCACAAAGCTGCTGGGGCTGGCGGATGGTTTTACTCTGGCCTTTCAGATTTCTATGCCCGGCGCAGCGGTTGACTGGCTGGTTGGGCTGATCGGCGCTGCGCTGGTTCGCCTGGTGGTCTATGTGAAAGGTAAAAATGCCAAAAAGTACAGGAAGGATGTGGAATACGGGAGCGCCCGCTGGGGCACGAAAGCGGATATTGCTCCCTTTATGGACCCCAAGCCGGAAAATAACATCATTCTGACCCAGACGGAGGGGCTGATGATGTCCGGCAGGCCCAAAAATCCGGCTTATGCCCGGAATAAAAATGTCCTTGTCGTTGGAGGAAGCGGCAGTGGTGGACTGACAGGCAATGCTTGAAATGCGCGAATGGGCGTTGCTTTCGCCGCCTCGATCAATACCGGCTGCAGGTCGAGGGTATCAGTGCGGAAGAAACCTGGGAGGGTGTCGCGCCCTAATCAGAGTGGAAGGCTTGCCTGTAAAAAGGAAGTCACACGCAACGCATAGAGCCTGACCCTGTTTCGGCAGAATATAACGGCTCCACGAGTCCGCGCCGCCTGCCGGTCTTTGCTGGGCGAAAAGGTATGCTATGCCGGGCATGGACGCCATGCCGATGGAAATGGGCGAAAGCCCCGGAGGGATAGATAAAAAGCTATCCGGTAATCACGATCAGAAAACCCGCTTCTTCATCAAACCGAACTTGATGCAGCTCCATTCCTCCTATGTAGTGACAGACCCGAAGGGCACTGTCCTGGTGGAGTGCGGAAAGCTGCTGTCCCGCGGCGCTCCCAAGCTGGGCAAGGACGGCAAGCCCTTACGCAATAAGAAAGGCAAGATCGTTTATGAGCCTTATCAGATCAAGGTATTCAATACCATTAACTTTAAGAAAAGTATGCACTATAACCCTTTTGCGTATCTACATTCGGAGAAGGATATATTAAAATTGGTGACAGTTCTGATTGCCAATACGAAAGGGGAAGGAAAATCCGGGGATGATTTTTGGGTGAAGGCCGAGACGTTACTTTACACGGCTTTGATCGGCTACATCTATTATGAGGCTCCCAAGAATGAGCAGAACTTCTCCACTCTGGTAGAAATGATAAATGCCATGGAGGTCCGGGAGGATGATGAATCGTTCAAAAATGCGGTTGACCTTCTCTTTGACGCTTTGGAGCAGAAAGACCCGGACCACTTCGCCCTCAGGCAATACAAGAAGTATAAACTGGCGGCAGGAAAAACCGCAAAATCTATTCTTATCTCCTGCGGTGCCAGGCTTGCGCCTTTTGATATTGCGGAAGTCCGGGAGATCACCATGTATGACGAACTGGAGCTGGATTTGGTCGGGGACCGGAAAACAGCCCTGTTTTTTATCATTTCCGATACGGATGCCACATTCAACTTCCTTGTCAGCATGGCTTATACCCAGCTTTTTAACTTGCTTTGTGAAAGGGCGGATGATAAATACGGAGGCCGGCTGCCGGTGCATGTGCGCTGTTTGATCGACGAGGCAGCGAACATTGGGCAGATCCCAAACCTCGAAAAACTCATGGCAACGATCCGGTCAAGAGAGATTTCAGCCTGCTTGGTGCTGCAGGCGCAGAGCCAGTTGAAAGCACTGTATAAGGATAACATGGACACCATCATCGGCAACTGTGATTCCAGTTTGTTCCTGGGCGGAAAGGAGGAAACTACCCTGAAAAGCTGGAGCGCCCTGCTGGGGAAAGAAACGATTGATATGTATAACACCAGCGTCACAAAGGGTACGCAGGAGTCCCACGGGCAGAATTTCCAAAAGCTGGGCAAAGATCTGATGTCCATGGACGAGCTGGCTGTGATGGACGGCGGGAAGTGTCTGCTGCAGGTACGCGGCGTCCGGCCCTTCCTGTCCAGAAAGTACGATATTACAAAACACCCCAATTATAAGTACCTTTCGGATTTCAACCCGAAGAACACTTTCGATATAGAGAAATACCTGTCTACCCGCTTGCGGGTGAGGCCGGACGACCTGTTCCTCAACTATGAGATCAGCCCGTCCGAGCTGGCGGAAGAATCCGCAGACGATACCGAATAGGCCCGCCGATCTGCAAGTTTCCCATTCTTTTCGGCGGGCCTTGTTTTTTTATGCCCATTTTAAGGAGGTGCCTATTGGTAAGGAGCCGTGATTCTCCTGAATTTACTCACAGTCCGCAGGATATACGCCTGCGTTCGCCGCCCGCTGTTTGTTCTTTCTTCAAGCAGCGGGCGGCTTTTTTCGTTTCAGGCCAAAAACGGCCACAACATTATTTTTCATTTGATAAGGAGGTAATTACCCTAATATGAGTTTTTTCACTTCTGCTATTGATACCCTGCAGATTTTGGTTGTCGCGCTGGGCGCCGGTTTGGGCGCGTGGGGCGTCATCAATCTTCTGGAAGGATATGGAAACGACAATCCTGGGGCTAAAAGCCAGGGTATGAAACAGCTTATGGCTAAGTAGATGTAATCAAGAGAAGAAAGGAAAAGCACAATCCAGACGGAACCGGCGATTGTGTCAAGAAATATTTGTGGAATAGCAAGAACTTTGATATAATGGGAACAGGAACCCCGGAACCGGGAGAAAGGCAGGAGGATAAATGCACATAAGCTATAAACCCCTCTGGCACACGCTGGTTGAGCGCAATATGAGGAAAGAGGACTTGCGGATTGCCGCCGGTCTTACCACAAATATGATTGCCAACATGGGTAAGGGCAAAAATATCAGCATGGAAACGCTGGTTCGTATTTGCGAAGCCCTGAATTGTGGCATTTTGGATGTAATAGAATTGGAGAAGGAAGACCATTCTGTTGATAAAGCAGAGTGATAAATTTGAACGTGGAGTATTTACAAAAATGCACCAAGGGGAGAAGAATACATGGCAAAACAAAATATTTATGATAATGATAGCTTTTTTGAAAATTTCAAGAATCTTCGCAACAACAAGATTAATTTCAATGATTGCATAGAAACCCCGATTCTACTTGCGATGATTCCAGAAGTAGATGGAAAAAGGGTACTGGACATAGGTTGTGGCATGGGACAACACGCAAAGCAGTATTCTGATATGGGGGCTGAATCTGTATTGGGTATTGATATTTCTGAGAAAATGCTTGAGTATGCAAAGGAACATTTCCATGCAAAAAATATTACTTACCGACAAATGGCATTGGAAGATATATGTCAAATTGATGAGCAGTTCGATTTGATTACAAGTTCCTTAGCATTTGATTATGCCGAAGATTTAGACAAACTAATGAAAAATATATATGGTCTATTAAAATATGGTGCCCATTTTGTATTTAGTATGTCTCATCCAATGGCAACCGCATGGGATGGTCAATATGATAGATATACCCGGACAGAATCGGGCGAAAGACTTTATGCGAATATCAGCAACTATATGGTTGAGGGAAAAAGGACAGTCAAATGGGTTGTCGAGGACTATGAAGTTTATCATCGAACATTTTCCAGTATTGTTAATACTATAGTAAATGCTGGATTTTTGATTGAAGAATGCGAGGAATCTCATGTATCCGATGAAATGAGAAAGCAGTATCCAGCCCAGTTTGGTGGAACACTTCACCGACCAGATTTTATATTTTTTAGATGTAAAAAACAATCGTAAAATGATGAATCCAGATTGAAATACTGAAGTAAAAATTCAATTCATTACACAAAGCTGCCGTTGCAGGAACACTCATTCCCACAACGGCAGTTTTTCATTTTCTCTTGCGCCGGAAGTTGAAGGGACTGTTCTTGATGTTCGGAGATTTTGACAGTATCCTTTTCAATATCTTCTGTTCATCCGGCGGCAGCTTGTAAAAGTCAATGCCGAGCATATTGAAAATGACCGCCCACACTTTTCCGAGATAATCCCCGGAAGATTGAATAGCCTTTCGGATTTCCAGAGCCATCTTCTTTGCAAGGGAATAATCCGGCGTGCTGTCAATGTCATGCTCATGGGCTTTCCGTATGTCATGGAGAATGGCGTCCCATGTTTTGTGCGTCACATGACAGAAGAAATCTTCTTCCTTTACCTCTGCGGCAAGGATGGTCTTTGAATAGAAATCATTTTCCGCCTGCTTGTATTTCTGGATGATGGTCTGCCGCTGTTCTTCCAAAGACTCATAAAGGGTGCGGAAGGTGGAGGTTGCATGGCCGTCTATGTAAATCTCCGTGTCGGTCATAAGCTGCTCAAATTTATCGTTGGTAGCAATCTCACACAGGAGCCGGTTGTTGATACGGCCACTCTTTAGAAGCGCCACCATTTCATCATTCAGGTGCAGTTCCATCAGGGGCGTGTTTATCTGCTCCCGGTTTTCTGTCCGGCAGAACAGATAATCAAGAGATACCTCATAAAAGTCGGCCAGCGTGATAAGGTTGCCGTGGTTGATTTCCTTATTGTCGTTGGCTTCATAGCTGGCAAGGGCTGATTTTGAAATGCCGGTTTGCTGCGCCAGTTCTTCCAGATTTAAGCCTTTATCTTTGCGTAACTCCCAAAGGCGTTCCTGTATGGTAGTTACCCTCAGCATAGGGCGCTCACTCCTTTCCGACGGCTGTTTTCCTGCCGCTAACTGGATTATACCATACTTTCCATAATCGTGGAAATTTCCGTTTTTCGCCCCGAAATCCTACTTTGTGGATATACGGCACAGGGAACAAAAATGGTCTATGATACAGGTAGTTCATCGATGGATTATTCCAATCGAATGACCGGCCTGTATGGGATATGCTCCCCGGCGATGTAGCGCAACGACTTGCGGAAGGGAAATGGAGGAACCCTGACCGCAACGAGCGTACCAAAGGGAGCAAAACGCCGTTGTGAGAGCCAGGGGCAGGAACGACATCAGGGAGAACCGGCGAAAATGAACACCGAATTGATACTGAAACACAACAATCCGATAGGGCGTAGTCTGCCCTATCCGTAATACTTCGGGGGATTTCCGGGCGGTTCTATGGCCGCTTTTTCCCCGAAAATCGCCCCGAAACACGACACTAAAATCTGCTATCCGTCTATTGCGGCTGTTACGGCTGAAATGGGCGGATTTTTGTTTAAGGAGGCACTATGCCGAGAATGCCGAAAAAGAGGAAACTGGAACTGTCCTTCTTCCTCAATGAACGGGGGCGGGTAACGTACAACGACCTTTGCCGGAAATGCCAGCGCACTTGCAAGCAGAGTTTCCGGGCAGTCATTGTGGACTGCCCCCATTATCTTTCCAAACGCTCAAAACGAAAAGTAAAGGAGGACACCGATTGAATGGAAGTTGAATTTATGACCGCAGACACCACCCTGCCGCCCTGTATGCCGCTGCCGAGAGCCATGCTGCGGCTCCCGATCAGCAGCACCGCCAAGGTCATGTACGCCCGGATGTTGGATATTGTTTTCGTATCCGGCATAGAGGACGCTAACGGGATTTTATTTATCCATTTCCCCATTGTGGAACTGGCGGCGGCACTTGCCCGCAGCACTATGACCGTGAAGCGTTCCCTGAATGAATTGGAGGACGCCGGACTGATACTGCGAGTGCGTCAGGGCTTCGGGGAACCCAACAAGATATATGTACTCATTCCCAAGAAGGAGGACAGCCGCTTATGAATGAAAAGCTGGAAAAACTCAATCAGGAGATAGAGAAAACGGAAAAGAAGCTGCGGAGGGCGCAGCATGAAGAAAAGATATTGGAACACCAGATAAAGACGCTCACACGGAAGGAACGGACGCACCGGCTTTGTACCAGAGCCGCCATGCTGGAAAGCTACCTTCCCCACCCGGAAGCCATCACGGATGAACAGGTCAGTTTGTTCTTGAAGCTGCTGTTCCACAAAGACAGCACCCGTCAGCTTATGGAAAAAGTGTTTGCCGGAAACAGCACAGAGAAGGAGGGCGCAGAATGAAGATGAATTTTTCAAAGGACGAGCTGGCTATGGTCTATCAGTACGCCGCCGGTACGAAGGAAGAAACCCTTGCGGGGCTGAAAGAAATCGTGCCGGTTATCCGTGACCGGCAGACAAGAGAGATTGTGGAGAGTACCATCCGAAAGCTGGACGCCATCCCGGAGCCGGAGTGTCGCCGCTTTATCGCTGATATGAAGCAGCGGTTTATCCAGAAGCGGGACAATTCCATCCGGCGCAGGCTTGCCGAAGCCAAGGAACAGACGAGGACAGAAAAGCCACACCCCAAGAGAAAAGAGCCAGACCGGGAACGGTCATAATCGCTTCCAGAGCCGCAGCCCGTGGACTGCCCCTCTGAAAGAGGGCGCAACTATACACCGGTCGAGCCGGTGCGTTGCGTCCTGCCGGAAGCCCCTTGCAGGGAGCAGATGATTTCCGCAGATTTTCAATCTGTTCCAATCATCACAGGGGAAGCTACACTTCCCCTGCGCTGGCTGCCGCCAGCTACCCCTTTGTGGACTTGCTGCCCGAGAACACCTTGCGCTACAAGCTGTTCCCGTTCAGCAAGTTTTACAATAGGCCGCTATACTTTTCTGAAACGATGAAGTATAATGAAGTCAACGACAAATTGGAATTTATAGAATAGATTGGAGTAATTTATGAATAAAAAATTGGTAAAAGAATTTTTAATAATAACTTTTGTTATAATGATAATTTTTTGGGGTGGATGTGCTTTAATTAGCCAGTCATTTGATATAACAGTAAACAATATATTTTTAAGAATTATGCACATTATAGGTGGATTTTCACCAACAATTGCCTCTTATATTTCATTAAAAAGAAATGGCAAAGTTAAAAGTTTTAAAGAATGGTTAAAAAAGATATTTGATATAAAACACAATGTTGGTACTTATCTTCTTGTAGTTTTATTTGTGTTGATTTATTATCTACTAGGATGTTTAATAAATGGATTTGAAATTGGTGCTCCTATATTTATGATTCTAGTAATTGCACCAATGGTGTTAGTAGGTGGAGGAAATGAAGAAGTAGGATGGAGAATGATATTGCAACCCGAATTGGAAAAGAAGTTCGGATTCAATTTGGCAACTATCTTAACAGGTATTACTTGGTGGCTATGGCATTTTCCAATATTCTTTATAAAAGGAACTGCTAATATAAATATGAATTATTTTCTATTTGGAATTATGTGTTTAACTTTAAGTTATGCTTTGGCAACAATTAGAAAGATATCAAAGGGTGTATTTCCTTGTATATTAACACATTGTTTGATAAATGGTTTATCTGCAATATTTGTATTTAATTTTAGTTTATTAAGTTGTTGTGTAAGTTTAATTGTAACAATAGTAACATCATTGATAATTTTGAATATGAATAAAAGATATACAAGTTAATTACAAATTGGAATTTGTGGAGGAAAAACGTGTTATGAATTTAGAGGATTTAAGAATAGATTGTGCTATCAAGCAAAAGAGAGGTATTCATTTTATTTCAGCTTCTATTGTGATTTGGCTTTTGGTG